>NZ_JAWJWL010000010.1:207887-253217 GCF_034721475.1 Burkholderia alba
GGCCGCCGCGCGTCGTTGCGTGTCACAAAGCATCGGCACACTGAAGGTTTATCCGTGAACGAGGCTGCGACCGCCCATGCTCGGCGACCTGTTGATCACATTCTTCGCGGTGGCGCGCCAGGGCAGCGTGACGACCGCCGCCCGCCAGTTGAAGCTCAGCCAGCCGACCGTCACCGGCCGCATCCGGCAGTTGGAGGAATCCTACGGCGTCGAGCTGTTCCACCGTCGCGGCAGCCGGCTCGAACTGAGCGACGTCGGCGTCGCGCTGATGCCGCACGCGGAGCGGCTGGTCCAGCAAGGCAGCGAAGTCGACTTCATGCTGCGCAATGCCGGCAACCTGCAGAGCGGCAACCTGCGGGTTGGCGCGACGGGTCCGTACTACATCCTGCGCAGCATCGCGGCGTTTCGCGAACGCTTTCCGGCCGTCGAGCTGAGCCTCGAAATCGGCAATTCGCAACAGATCCTGCAGGCGCTGTTCGAATACCGGATCGACATCGCGGTGTCGTCGCGGCTGGAGGAAGATGCGCGCGTGACGCGGCTGCTGGTCGCGTCCGATCCGATCGTCGCCGTCATGCATCCCGAGCATCCGCTCGCGCGGCAGGCGTCGGTCGATCTCGCGCAACTCGTCGACTGCGATCTGTTGATGCGCGAAGCCGGCTCGATGACGCGCCATGCGTTCGAAACCGCGCTCGACCGCGCGGGATTGGACATGCCCCCGCATACGGTCATCGGCAGCCGCGAGGCGATCTACGAGGCGGTCCGCCTCAATCTCGGCGTCAGCATCCTGCCGCGCGGCGAAGTGCCCGGCGATCCGGCGCTGCGCGCGGTGCCTTTCACCCAGTCCGCGCCGGTGCTGCACGAATACCTGTACTGCCTCGACGCGCGCCGCCATTCGCGGCTGATCGATGCGTTCCTGTCGTGCGTGCGGCCGGCGGCCGCGAGCGTCACGCCGTTTACGCCAAGCCGTGCCGCCGTGCCGCGTCGCGCAGGCAGTCGAGCAGCATCGACGCGGCAGGCGTGAGCGGACTGTCGCGGCGCGTCACCACCTGCACCGACAACTGCGGAATGGCTTCCCGGATCGGCAGCACGGCAAGCCTGCCGCCGGCCCAGTCGACGTCGAGCAACTGCTCCGGCACGGCGGCGACCAGATCGGCGCCGAGCAGCAGGCTCTGTGCCACGGCATAACTCGGGCATTCGACGACCCGCTTCGGCACGGCCAAGCCGTGCTGCTCGAAGCAATTGCACAACATTTGCGACGAACTCTCGGGGGAGGGATTGAGCAGCCAGTCGGCGTCGACCAGCTCGGCGAGCGACGTGCTGCGCGCGAGCGGATGAGTCGCGCGAGCGACGATCCGCAACCGGCTCGCATACAGTTCCGCGTGATCGAATTCGGCGGCGAGCCGCTCGGGCACCACCACCGCGATCGCGAAATCGAGCGTGCCGTCGTGCAGCCGCGGCAGGGCGACGCCGGGAAATCCTTCGAGGAAGCTGACGCGCGCCAGCGGAAAGCGGCGGCGAAACGCCTGGTAGGCATCGGGCAGGATCGACAGCGCCGCCGCCGGGGTGATCGCGGCGGCCACCGCGCCCGTGGCGGCGCCCTGGGCTTGGTCGATGTCGTCGCGGGCGCGCTGCATCTCGGCCACGATCAGGCGCGCGCGCACCTGCAACTGCTGTCCGAACCCGGTCAGTTGAACGCCCCGCGCGGTGCGCACCACGAGCGACACGCCGAGCGCCTGCTCCAGTTCCTTGATCGATTTGGTCAGCGCGGCCGGCGACAGGTTGAGGCTGCGTGCCGCCGCCCGGATGCTGCCTTCGTCGGCGACCGATACGAACGCTTTCAACTGATGATATTTCATCGCGCAACCGCTCCGCTACGGCCCGAATGCACGGAGACGGCCTCAGGCGGGCCGATCCGGAGGCTGGCAACCCGTAGTTGCCACCGAAGCAATTTATCAGCTTATGGTGCGCGAAATAAATTCATATGCTTCGTCGATACGCGCTGGGATCCCACCCGAGCCGACAACAAGGAGACAAGCATGCTGTCCGTCAACCCCGTGGTCCCCGGCATCGCCGATATCACCCCCGAGCTGATCGAGGTGCGCCGTCGCATTCATGCGCATCCCGAGTTGGCGTTCGAAGAGACGCTGACGAGCGACCTCGTCGCCGACCTGCTCGCCCGTTGGGGCTACGACGTGCATCGCGGCCTCGGCAAGACCGGGCTGGTCGGCGTGCTGCGCGAAGGTAGCGGCGCCCGCACGCTCGGGCTGCGGGCCGACATGGATGCGCTGCCGATCAGCGAAGCCACCGGCCTGCCGTACGCGAGCCGGCACGCCAACCGGATGCACGCGTGCGGCCACGACGGCCACACGGCGATGCTGTTGTGCGCGGCGCGCCACCTGGCGGCCACCCGCCCGTTCTCGGGCACGCTCAATCTGATCTTCCAGCCCGCCGAGGAGAATTTCGGCGGCGCGAAGGCGATGATGGACGACGGCCTGTTCGAGCGATTCCCCTGCGATGCGATTTTCGCGATGCACAACATGCCCGGCCGCGCGGCCGGCGACATGGCGTTCCGCACCGGCCCGACGATGGCGTCGTCGGATCGCGTGACGATCACGCTGCGGGGGGTGGGCGGCCACGGCGCGATGCCGCACTTCGCGCGCGATCCGATGTCGGCGGCAGGCAGCATCATGGTCGGCCTGCAGACTATCGTCGCCCGCGAAGTGAATGCGCAGCAGGCGGCCGTGATCACGGTCGGCAGCGTGAAGGCGGGCGAGACCTTCAACGTGATTCCCGAAACCGTCGTGATGAAGCTGTCGGTGCGCGCACTCGACGCCGACGTGCGCGCGCTGCTCGCGAAGCGCATCGCGGAACTCGCGCAGGGCCAGGCAGCCAGCTTCGGCGTGACGGCCGAGGTCGACTACGACTACGGCTATCCGGTGCTCGTCAATCACCCGGAACCGACGGCCTTCGCGACCGACGTCGCGCGCCGGATGCTGGGCGCCGGCCGCGTCGAGGCGGACGCGGCGCCGCTGATGGGCAGCGAGGACTTCGCCTACATGCTCGAGGCCCGTCCCGGCTGCTACGCGCTGATCGGCAACGGGACGGGCAGCCGGGGCGGCTGCATGGTGCACAACCCCGGTTACGACTTCAACGACGAGATCCTCGCGATCGGCGCGAGCTTCTGGGTCCGGCTCACCGAGGCGTGGCTCGTCGCTTGAGCCGGAGGCCGCGCCGGCCGCTTTGCCCCTGCGCCGCCTTGGCCGTTCGCGCGGCGCCGGATGGCCGGCCGCGCGCGACACCGGGCGGCATCACGTCCGCACCACGAGGATTCGATGGACACGTCCACCCTGAATGCCGCCGCCGCACCGGCCGCCCCCGCCCGTCGCCGCAAGCGGCGCCTGATCGCCGCCGCCGCGGTCGGCAATGCGCTCGAGTTCTACGACTTCACCGTCTACAGCTTTTTCGCGATCCTGATCGGCAAGCTGTTCTTCCCCGTGCACACCTCGTTCGGCCAGTTGATGCTCGCGGTCGCGAGCTTCGGCGTGGGTTTCGTCACGCGGCCGATCGGCGGGCTCGTGATCGGCATATACGCGGATCGCGTCGGCCGCAAGCGCGCGATGATCGTCACGCTGCTGCTGATGGCGCTCGGCACCGCGATGATCGCGGTTACGCCGACCTATGCGCAGATCGGCCTCGCGGCGCCGCTCATCCTGGTCGCCGCGCGACTGCTGCAGGGGTTCGCGTCGGGCGGCGAAGTGGGCGCGTCCACCACGCTGCTGCTCGAACAGGCGCCGCAGAACCGGCGCGGCCTGTACGCGTCGTTCCAGTTCTCGAGCCAGGGGCTCGCCGCGCTCGCGGGCGCCCTCACCGGCGTCGCGCTGACGTCCATGCTCTCTCCCGCGCAACTCGAGAGCTGGGGCTGGCGCGTGCCGTTCATCATCGGCACGCTGTTCGTCCCGCTCGGCTATTGGCTGCGCCGCACCGTCGAGGAGGTGCCGGCCGCGCATCCGGTCCGCGCGGAGCAGGATGAAACGGCGCGGCCACCGCTGCTGGAAGTGCTGCGCCATCACGGCAAGGCCGTGTTCGCCGGGCTGGGAATCACGATCGGCGGCACGTCGATCCACTACATCATCGTGTTCTACATGGCGATCTACGGCGTGCAGGTGCTGCACCTGCCGGTGTGGCTGTCGATGACCGCCGGCTGCGTCGCCGGCGCGATCCTGACGTTCGTCACGCCGCTCGGCGGCTATCTGTCCGATCTGTTCGGCCGCAACCGGATCGTCTGGTGGACGCGGATCGTGCTGATGATCGCGATCTATCCGGCTTTCGTCGCGCTCAACCGCTGGCCGGGCGCGTTTTCGCTGCTGTCGATCATCGCGGCGCTGGCGTGCGTGCATTCGATCAACATCGGCGCGACCAGCGCGATGCTTGGCGAATTGTTCCCCCGGCAGGTGCGGGCGACGGGGGGCGCGCTGGTTTACAGCATCGGCGTCGCGATCTTCGGCGGCTTCGCGCAGTTCTTCGTGACCTGGCTCATCGCGATGACCGGCAACGCGAATGCGCCCGCCTGGTATGCGATCGGCTGCGGGACGCTGACGCTCGCCGCGCTGCTGTGCATGGACGAGAAGGCCGGGCGGGCGCTGGATTGAGCGGCCGCGGACGAGGCCCGCCGCCGGCCCGCCACGCGCTGGACGAGCCGGAGCGGCCGCCGCCCACGCCATAGCCGGAGCCGCTGCCCGGCCCGGCACGCGCCGCAAGCCGGCTCGCGCCGCGCCACGTGCGAACCGGCCGGCCGTGGCATCATATCGACCTTGCGCCCCCTTCATCCACCGGCTTGCACATGTCGAACCTGATCGTCCACGGCGGCTCCCCGCTACGCGGTGAAATCACCCCGTCCGCCAACAAGAACGCAGTCCTCCCCATTCTGTGCGCCACGCTGCTGACCGATCAGCCGCTCCGGCTCGTCGGCGTGCCGGACATCACCGACGTGCGGAAGATCCTCGACATCTTCCGCACCCTCGGCAGCGATGTCGCGATGGATTTCGGCACCGGCGTGCTCGACCTGCATCACCGCGCGACCGCGTTCGATCCGGCCGTGCACCGGCTGCCGGAGGAAATGCGTTCGTCGATCATGCTGGTGCCGCCGCTGCTTGCCCGTTTCGGTGTTGCGCGGCTCGAGAACGACGTCAAGGGCTGCACGCTCGGCGTGCGGGAAATCGATCCGCACGTCGAGGTGTTCGAGCGCTTCGGCGCACGAATCGAACGCACCGTCGATTCGCTGATCGTGCGCGCCGACGGCCCGCTGACATCGAACCAGCATTGGCTCGACTACGCGTCGGTGACCACCACCGAGAATTTCGTGCTGTGCGCGGCGGCGGCCGGCGGCGCGTCGACGCTCGTGAACGCGGCGTCGGAGCCGCACGTGCAGGAGTTCTGCCGGTTTCTCGCGATGCTCGGCGTACCGATCGACGGGATCGGCACCTCGCATCTCGCCGTGCAGGGCGGCCGCTGGCTGGCTGGCGGCGAATACCGCTTCAGCGAGGATTTCCACGAAATCGCCACCTTCCTCGCACTCGGCGCGATCACGGGCGGCGACATCGCCGTGCGCAATTCCGCGCCCGAGCAGTTCCCCCTGATCGACCGGACGTTCGCGAAGTTCGGCGTGCAGGTGACGCACGAGCAAGGCTGGTCGCACGCGGTCCGCGAAGGCCCGATGAAGGTGCGCCGCCCGTTCACGCAGAACATCCTCACCAAGATCGAAGCGGCGCCCTGGCCCTATCTGCCGGTCGACCTGCTGCCGATCTTCATCGCCCTCGGCGTGAAGGCGGAAGGCAGCGCGATGTTCTGGAACAAGGTCTACGACGGCGCGATGGGGTGGACCGGCGAACTGTCGAAGTTCGGCGCCCACGTGTTCCAGTCCGATCCGCACCGGCTGATCACGTTCGGCGGACTGCCGCTCACGCCGGCTCGCGTCGAGAGTCCTTACATCATCCGCGTGGCGATCGCGCTACTGATGGTCGCGGCCAGCATCGAAGGGCGCTCGGAAATCCTCAACGCGCTGCCGATCCGCCGCGCGCATCCGCATTTCGTCGAGAACCTGCGCTCGGTGGGCGCGAACGTGGAATGGACGGTCGGCGGAGAGTGAACGCGAGCCCCTCCCGGGGCACGCGCGCCGGGCCGTTCGGCTCGGCGCGCGTGCCATCGGAGCCGCGGCGTCCGCACGATCGCTGAATTTCGATAGCCCGGGCGGATTCGCTCGAGCCCCCGGACGCAATCCGCGCGCGCCCTCGCCGCCCGCTCACCCGGCTCGGGTTCCGGCCGATCCGGGCCCGAAAGGGCCCATCGCCTCGTCACCCCGCCGCCCCTCGCGCCGCCGGCAGATCGAACACGAATACAGCCCCTCTGCCCGCCTCGTCAACCAGCCGCACCTCGCTGCCGTTCAACTGCAGCATCCGATGGACGATCAGCAGGCCCAGCCCGCCGCCGCGATGCGCGCCGCCCGCGCTGAACGAACGCTGGAACAGCCCTTCCCGCAACTCGGCGGGAATGCCCGGACCGGTGTCGGCGATCGTCACCGTCACCTTGCCGTCGCGCGGCGCGAGATCGACGTCGATCCAGCCGCCCGCCGGCGTATGCCGGATCGCGTTGTCGAGCAGATTCGTCAGCACCCGTTCGATCATCCCCAGATCCGCGCCGACGTTCGGCAACCGAGGCGGGATGCCGGCGCGCAATTGCACGCCCCGCGCCTTCGCGGACAGCTCGAACTTCTGGAACACGTCCTGCACCAGATCGATCAGCGAGAAATCCTCGAACGCGGGCTGCACCAGCCCCGATTCGAGCCGCGCCAGCTCGAACAGCGACTGCGCGAGCCGTCCGACCTTCGCGCTCTGCGCGAGCGCGATCGCCAGATAGCGGCGGCGCTCCGCGTCGTCGAGCGTGTCGGCCTTCAGCGACAGCGTCTCGAGGTAGCCGTGCAGCGAGGTCAGCGGCGTGCGCAGGTCGTGCGAGATGTTCGCGACCAGCTCGCGCCGCTGCTGATCCTGCCGGGTCAGCGCGCGCCACTGGTCGCCGATGCGGTCGGCCATCTGCGCGAAGGTGGTTTCGAGCACCGCGATCTCGTCGCGCCGGTCGGCGGCCGACGAGCGCGGCACTTTCGGCTGCGTGTCCGGCACGCCGTTCGCGTCGAAGCGGCGCATCGCCTCGGTCAACCGCCGCAGCGGCCGGGTGATCCAGCCGAACGCCGCGAGGCCGGCGATCAGCCCGAGCAGCGCGACGAGCGCCATCGACCACAACGTCGTGCGCAGCACGGAACTGGCCGCCACCCGCGCGGCCAGTTCGTCGTGCGCTTCGCCGAGCAGCACCACGTAGATATAGCCGGACGGCGCCTGGCCGCTCAACTGCAGCGGCGCGGCGCTAAACACCTTGCGCGCGTCGGCGCTGCGCGGATCGTCGCCGAGGATCGGCAGCGGCTCACCCGCGATGAAGCGGCGCACGGGCGCCAGGTTCACCTGCTCGCGCTTCACGTGGCCAGCCGGCGCGTCGTCGCCCTTGATGCGCCCCTGGTTGTCGAGGAGATACACCTCGACGCTCGGGTTCACGCCCATCAACTGGCCGAACAGCTGCCGCACGGCGTCGGGCCGCAGTCCGTTCGCGTCCATCAGCGGCGCGCTGTGCGCGATATGCTCGGCCAGATCGCGCGACAGCCCCTGCACGACTTCCTTCTCGTGCATGTCGCTCGAACGGATCTGCAGCCAGGCCGACGCGCCGCAGCAGGCGAGCAGCAGCACCGAGAACACCAGCGACAGGCGCTGGGTCAGCGTGAGTCTCATCCCGGCTCCTTCGCCTCGGCGCCCGGCACCGCCAGCTTGTAGCCGTGGCCCCAGACCGTCAGGATGCGCGCCGGCTGCGCCGGATCGGGCTCGATCTTCGCGCGCAGCCGGTTGATGTGGGTATTGACCGTGTGCTCGTAGCCCTCGTGCTGGTAGCCCCACACGGCGTTCAGCAGATCCATCCGGGAAAACACCTTGCCCGGGTGCTGCGCGAAGAAGTACAGCAGGTCGAATTCGCGCGGCGTCAGCTCGATGCGCGTGCCGTCGACGGTTGCCTCGCGGGTCAGCGGGTCGATCGACAGCCCGGCCAGCTCGAGACTGCCCGCATCGATCCGCGAATCCCGCGCGAGCGCGTCGACGCGCCGCAGCAATGCCTTCACGCGCGCGACCAGTTCCAGCACCGAGAACGGCTTCGCGAGGTAGTCGTCCGCGCCGAGTTCGAGGCCGAGAATCCGGTGCACCTCGCTTGACCGCGCGCTCGTGATGATGATCGGCGTATAGCGCGTCATCGCGCGGGCGCGCCGGCAGATTTCCAGCCCGTCGACGCCGGGCAGCATCAGGTCGAGAATCAATGCGTCCCAGCCGCCCTGCTCCAGCAGGCGCAGCCCTTCGTTGCCGTCGGCGCTGTGCACGACTTCATAGCGCTCGTCGCGCAGATGCAGGCTCAGCACATTGGCGATGTCGACGTCGTCTTCGACGATCAGTACGCGCTTCGATGGGTCCATGGCGGGTTCTTGAGCGCGCAGCGGCGCGCATGCGTGAAAAAGGGGCGGCAACCGCGCCGTCCGTGCGTCATTGTGCAAAATTTCCGGGCGGCGAGTTATCACATTTAATTTAAGTTTCCGTGAGGACTTCGACACCGGCTTCTTTCTACGATGGGCGCACTTTCCGCTGAATCGCCACGCCGCAAGGAGACCATCATGCCGAATCGCCGACGCTTCCTGTTCCTGGGCGGCACCGCCCTGACCGCGCTCGCCGCCGCGAGCCGCTGGCCGGCCTGGGCCGCCGGCGCCGCCGACGGCGGCCGGATGGCCGCACCCGGCTTCGAATTCACCCGCACCGACGCCCAATGGCGCCAGATCCTGACGCCCGCACAGTACACCGTGCTGCGCGAGGAAGGCACCGAACCGCCGTACAGCAACCCGCTGAACGACGAACATCGCGCCGGCCTTTTCTCGTGCGCGGGGTGCAAGCTCGATCTGTTTTCGTCACGCACCAAATTCGACAGCCACACGGGCTGGCCGAGCTTCTGGGCGCCGCTCGACCACGCGGTCGCGACCCGCGAGGACGGCTCGTTCGGCATGCTGCGCACCGAAGTGCACTGCCGGCGCTGCGGCGGGCACCTCGGCCACGTGTTCGACGACGGCCCGAAGCCGACCGGCTTGCGCTACTGCATGAACGGCCTCGCGATGGCGTTCCGCCCGGCAGCCGTCTGAACCCGATTTCCAAACCGGAGCCTCCATCATGCTGCTGATCGTTCTCACCTACCTGGGCGGCGTCCTCACGATCCTGAGCCCGTGCATCCTGCCCGTGCTGCCGTTCGTGTTCGCGCGCGCCGACCAGCCGTTCGTGCGCAGCGGCCTGCCGCTGCTCGCCGGCATGGCGCTCACCTTCGCGCTCGTCGCGACGCTCGCCGCGGTCGGCGGCGGCTGGGTCGCGCAGGCGAACCAGTACGGGCGCTGGCTCGCGATCGCGCTGCTCGCCGTGTTCGGCGTCACGCTGCTGCTGCCGCGCTTCGCCGAACGCCTGACCCGGCCGCTCGTCGAGGCGGGCAACCGCCTGTCCGCGCTCGCGCAGCGCGACGACCGGCCGGCCGGCGCCGGCGCCTCGTTCTTGCTCGGCATCGCCACGGGCCTGCTGTGGGCGCCGTGCGCCGGGCCGATCCTCGGACTCGTGCTCACCGGCGCGGCGCTGCGCGGCGCGAGTGTCGGCACGACGCTGCTGCTGGTCGCGTACGCGGCCGGCGCGGCGACCTCGCTCGCCGTCGCGCTGCTGATCGGCGGCAAGGTGTTCGCCGCGATGAAACGCTCGCTCGGCGCGGGCGAATGGATCCGGCGCGGAATCGGCGCCGCGATGCTGGGCGGCGTCGTCGCGATTGCACTCGGCCTCGATACCGGCGTGCTCGCCCGCGTCTCCACCGTCGCGACGGGCGGACTCGAACAGGCGCTGGTCGACCGGCTGTCGCCGGGCGGCGCGATGCGCGCGGCGGCGGCGCATGATGCGGGTCCGGGCGGCGCGATGATGAAGGCGGCGCCTGCGCCCGCCGATGCCGGCGGCGCGATGATGCGGGTATCGCAGGACAGCATGGCCGCCAACCCGGCCCCGCTGCCGGTCGAGGGCCAGTTGCCCGCGCTCGACGGCGCGGTACAGTGGCTGAATTCGCCGCCGCTGACGGCTCGGAGCCTGCGCGGCAAGGTCGTGCTGATCGATTTCTGGACCTATTCGTGCATCAACTGCCTGCGCACGCTCCCGTATGTGAAAGCCTGGGCGCAGAAGTACAAGGATCAGGGGCTCGTCGTGATCGGCGTGCACGCGCCCGAGTTCGCGTTCGAGCGCAATATCGACAACGTGAAGAAGGCGACCCGCGATCTCGGCGTCGATTACCCGGTCGCGATCGACAACAACTACGCGATCTGGCGCGCATTCGACAATCAGTACTGGCCGGCGCACTACTTCATCGACGCGCAGGGCCGGGTTCGCTACCACCACTTCGGCGAAGGCAACTACGCGGAATCGGAGCAGGTGATCCGGCAACTGCTGGTCGAGGCCGGGCATGCCGGCGCGGCAAGCGTCTCGACCGGGCTCCAGGATCCGCGCCCGCAGGGCGTGGAGGCGGCCGCCGACAACTCGGACATGCGCTCGCCCGAAACCTACGTCGGCTACGAGCGCGCGGAGAACTTCGCGTCACCGGGCGGCGCCGCGCGCGATCGTCTGCGGACCTACGTGGCACCGGCGCGCCCCGACCTCAACGATTGGGGACTCGCCGGCGCCTGGACCGTCGGCGCGGAGCATGCGACGCTCGCGCAGGCCGACGGACGGATCGTCTACCGGTTCCATGCGCGCGACCTGCATCTCGTGCTCGGCCCCGGACCGGACGGCAAGCCGGTGCGGTATCGCGTCAGCATCGACGGCGCCGCGCCCGGCAGCGCGCACGGCGCCGACACGACCGCCGCCGGCGACGGCACGGTCACCGGGCAGCGGCTTTACCAGTTGGTGCGCCAATCCGGCGATGTCGCCGATCACACGTTCTCGATCGAGTTTCTCGATCCCGGCGTGCAGGCTTATGCATTCACATTCGGTTGAAGAAGGCGCTCAGGCGCCCGTACAGCGCGTTGATCACTTATTTGAGGAGTCATCCATCGTGAACCCGAAATCGACGGACAAGAAGCCGGCGCGGACCTGGACGCCCGGTCTCAGGATAGGAAGTGCGGCCGCCGTGATCGTCGCGGCGCTCGCGTGGCAGCACGTGGCGAATTCGGCCGAGCCCGCGGTGAACATTCCGGCGCCGGCGCTCGACGAAAAGGCCGCCGGCACGCCGGCCGAGACCGCCGTATTCGCGGGCGGGTGCTTCTGGGGCGTGCAAGGCGTATTCGAGCACGTGCGCGGCGTGAAGCAGGTCGCGGCCGGGTATGCCGGCGGCGCGGCGAGCACCGCGCAGTACGAGACGGTGAGCGGCGGCGACACCGGGCATGCGGAATCGGTGCGAATCGTGTACGACCCGACGCAGATCAGCTACGGGCGCCTGCTGCAGATTTTCTTTTCGGTCGCGCACAATCCGACCGAACTCGATTATCAGGGCCCGGACCACGGCACCCAGTACCGGTCCGCCGTATTTCCGATGAACGCGGAGCAGAAGACGATCGCGCGGGCCTACATCGCGCAGCTCGACAAGGCCCGCGTGTTCGGCGCTCCGATCGCGACGCGGGTCGAGGACTACAAGGGCTTCTATCCCGCCGAGGCGTATCACCAGAACTATCTGGAGCGGCACCCGGACGAACCGTACATCGCGTTCAACGACATGCCGAAGATCGCGGAGCTGAAGCGGATGTTCCCGCAGATCTACCGAGGGGATGCGGTACTGCTGAAGGGCGCGGGCACTTGAAGGCGGGCGGATCGGGCGGCGTGTTTCAGACCGCCCGATCCGCCTCGCCGCCCGGCGGCCGCCCGCGCGCGCCGTGGACCGCCCGGCGCATGCCGCGACGCCCCCCTCCTCCCGCCACCTCGCGTTTTCCCTATCCGCCGCGCGCTTGACGATCCCGCCTCCATCGACAACACTTGGCATCATTCGAGTGTGATCACATATCTCAGATCAAAGATCAGGAGGCAGGTTTGACGCCACGCATCGTTCCGCCCGCGCTGAAGGCCATCGAACAGGAAACGATGGCGGACAAGGTCTATCAACAACTGCGCCAGGCACTGATGAGCGGCCGCTTCGCGCCGGGTCAGGCGCTGAGCCTGCGCAGCGTCGCCGAGGCGGTCGGCCTGTCGACGATGCCGGTACGCGGCGCGCTGATCCGGCTGCGCGCCGAACGCGCGCTGGTGGACGGCCCGAACCGCGCGCTGGTCGTCCCGCCGATGACGGTCGACATGCTCGAGGAGCTGCGCGACGTGCGCATCGCGCTCGAAGGCTGCGTCGCGGCGCGCGCGGCGGCCCGGATGACCGATGCGCAGATCGACGACGTGCGGCAGATCTTCGACGTGATGAACGCCCAGGCGGAAGCCGGCCGGACGCGCGCCTATCTGCAAAGCAATTTCGCGTTCCACAGTGCGATCTACGCGCACGGCGCGAGCGAGAGCACGCTCGCGGCCATCCAGAATCTGTGGATGCGCATCGGACCGTTCCTCAACATGGCGGCGCTCGACGTGCCGCACATGCAGCGTTCGATGAACGCGCACCGCGCAATCGTCGAGGCACTGGCTCGCCGCGACGGGCCGGGCGTGCATGCCGGCATCGCCGACGATATCGGCAGCGCCGCGCGGGATCTCGCCGCGCACCTGCGCGCCGCGCCGCAAACAGCACCCAGATCCAGGCGCGCCGCCGGCTAGCCCGCGCGTGACGCGTCGCACCGGAACCGCCTCGTCGAAGGCGGCCGGCCAACCGGAAGGAGACACCTCGGCATGACTGCATTGCAATGGCTCAAGCCGCACGACGGCTTGCGCGTTCTGATCACGGGCGGCGCCTCGGGCATCGGGCTCGCCGTCGCCCGGGCCTTCGTCGAATGCGGCGCGCGCGTGCACGTCTGCGACGCATCCGAATCGGCGCTCGCCGCGCTCGCCGCGGACGACGCAACGCGCCCGATCACCGCCACGCTCGCCGACGTCGCCGATCGCGATGCCGTCGCCCGGGTCTTCGCCGACGTCGAACATCGGCTCGGCGGCCTCGACGTGCTGGTCAACAACGCGGGCATCGCCGGCCCGACCGGCGGCGTAGACGAACTCGACGAAGCCGCCTGGGAGCAGACCGTCGCGATCAACCTGAACGCGCAGTTCTATTTCGCCCGCCGCGCGGTGCCGTTGCTGCGGCGGGCGCCGCACGGCGGCGCGATCATCGCGCTGTCGTCGGTCGCGGGCCGGCTCGGCTACGCGTATCGCACGCCGTACGCGTCGACCAAATGGGCGGTCGTCGGGCTCGTCAAGAGCTTGGCCATCGAACTCGGCCCGCTCGGCATCCGCGTGAACGCGATCCAGCCCGGCATCGTGCGCGGCCCGCGCATGCAGCGGGTGATCGCCGCCCGTGCCGAACAGCTCGGCCTGTCGTACGAAGCGATGGAGGCGCAGTATCTGGAGAAGATCTCGCTGCGCCGCATGACCGACCCCGAGGAAATCGCCGCCACCGCGCTGTTCCTGTGCTCGCCGGGCGGCAGCGGCATCTCGGGGCAGGCGATCTCCGTGTGCGGCAACGTGGAAGTGCTCTGACCGCAGGTTCGAACCATCCTGGAGAGGGACGTTATCGTGGCAAAAGCTCGTCAAGTCATCATCACCTGCGCGCCGACCGGCGCGATCCACACGCCGTCGATGTCGCCGTATCTGCCGGTGACGCCGCGGGAAATCGAAACCGCGGCGCTTGCCGCCGCCCAGGCGGGCGCGGCGATCATCCACCTGCACGCGCGCAACCCGTCGGACGGCAAGCCGACGCAGGACCCGGCCGTGTTCGCCGAATTCCTGCCGCAAATCAAGGCGCAAACGGACGCGGTCATCAATCTCACCTCCGGCGGCAGCCCGCACATGACCGTGGCCGAGCGGTTGCGTCCGGCCCATCATTTCCAGCCGGAAGTCGCGTCGCTCAACATGGGATCGATGAATTTCGGGCTTTATCCGATGCTCGAACGTTTCACCGAATTCAAGCACGGATGGGAGCGCGAGCACCTCGCGAACAGCCGCGATCTCGTCTTCAAGAACACCTTCGCGGATATCGAATACATCCTCACGAGCTGCGGCGCGAACGGCACGCGCTTCGAGTTCGAGTGCTACGACATCTCGCATCTCTACAACCTCGCCCACTTCGTCGAACGCGGGCTGGCGAAGCCGCCGTTCTTTATCCAGAGCGTGTTCGGCCTGCTGGGCGGAATCGGCGCGCATCCGGACGACCTGATGCACATGCGCCGCACGGCCGACCGGCTGTTCGGGTCCGACTACGTGTGGTCGATACTCGGCGCGGGGCGCAACCAGATTCCGCTCGCGACGATCGGCGCGGCGCAAGGCGCCAACGTGCGGGTGGGCCTCGAGGATTCGCTGTGGATCGCGCCCGGCACGCTCGCCGAATCGAGCGCCGCGCAGGTCGTGAAAATGCGCCAGGTGCTCGAAGGGCTGTCCCTGGAGATCGCCACGCCGGCGGAAGCCCGCGCGATGCTCGATCTCAAGGGCCGCGACGCCGTGAACTTCTGACCCCGCGCCGGGCGACGGGGCGACCCGGCCCGCCCGGCCCCGGACCCCGCAAGCGCAGACGCGCGGCGCCGGCTCGACCGGCGCCCGGCGGCTTCCTGTTGCCGCCCGCCGGCATCACGGCGTCTGCCCGGCCTTTTCCGAACCGGCGCGCCGTGCTTGCGGTGCGCGCCGGTTCGTCCCACCGGAGTCGTCCGTATGTCAACCCATCCTGCCGAGGCGCTGCAGCCCGGCCTCGCCGAATCGCCCGTCGCCCTGCGCCGGCTGCTGTTCCGGAAACTGCTGCCGCTGCTCGTGATCGCCTACGTGATCAGTTTTCTCGACCGCACTAACATCGCGTTCGCCAAGCATTCGATGGGCATCGATCTCGGCATCTCGTCGGCCGCCTACGGCCTCGGCGCCGGCCTGTTCTTCCTCACCTATGCGCTGTTCGAGATTCCGAGCAACCTGATCATGCACCGGGTCGGCGCGCGGTTCTGGATCGCGCGGATCATGGTCACCTGGGGCGCGCTGTCGGTCGCGATGGCGTTCGTGCGCGGCGAGACCTCGTTCTACGCGATGCGCCTGCTGCTCGGCGCGGCGGAAGCCGGCCTGTTCCCCGGCGTGATGTTGTACCTGACCTACTGGTTCGGCCGCGAGGAGCGGGCCCGCGCCACCGGCTATTTCCTGCTCGGCGTGTGCATCGCGAACATCGTCGGCGGGCCGCTCGCGGGAGCGCTGCTGGAACTGGACGGCGCGCTCGGCCTGCATGGCTGGCAATGGCTGTTCATCGTCGAGGGAATCCCCGCGATCCTGCTCGCGTCGGTCGTGTGGACCCGCCTGCCCGACCGGCCGCGCGACGCGCGCTGGCTGCCGCCCGACACCGCGCGGGCGCTCGAGCAGCGGCTCGCGCGGGAGCAGGATGCGGGCGCACCGGAACACGGGGGGCAGGGATTCGGCCGCGCGCTGCGCGACCGTCAGATCTGGCTCGCGATCTTCGTCTACTTCTGCCATCAATTGACGATCTATACGGTGATCTTTTTTCTGCCCGGCATCGTCGGCGCATCGGGGCGCTTCTCCCCCGTCACGATCGGTCTGCTGAGCGCGACGCCCTGGATCGCGGCCGCGCTCGGCGCGGCGATGCTGCCGCGCTACGCGACCGATTCGGGCCGCAGCCGGCGCCTGCTGTGTGCGGGGCTGAGCGTCATGGCGGCCGGGCTGCTGGGCGCCGCATACGCGTCGCCCGCGCTCGGCCTGCTGAGCCTGTGCGGCGCGGCGGCGATGTTCTTCGTCGTTCAGTCGATCGTCTTCACGTTTCCGTCGTCGCGTCTGAGCGGCAGCGCGCTCGCGGGCGGGCTCGGGCTCGTCAACACCTGCGGTCTGCTGGGCGGTTTCGTCGGGCCGACCGTGGTCGGCGCCATCGAACAGACGACGGGCAATGCGAAGAACGGCCTCGCGCTGCTCGCCGCCGCGCTGCTGCTCGCGGCGATTGCAAGCCTGCGCCTGCGACAGGGTCATGAAACGACCGCCCGGCCGGGTTGAGGCCGCACTCGATGGCGCAATCCGGGCGCATTGCCGGACTCCGCCCCCCGGGCAGCCGCGCATCCCTTTTCGACCGCAGCGCCCGACTGAACCGGCGTGATCCCGGCGTAAGCACGGTCGATCAGCTGAAAATCTGCAGGTGCTCGGCGAGAATGGTGCCGCCGATCGCGATCAGCACTACACCGCCGGCGATCTCCGCCCGCCGCCCCACGACCCGGCCGATGACGCGCCCGAGCATCACGCCGATCGTCACCATCACCATGGTGGCAAGACCGATCGCCGCGGCCGTCGAGTAGATGTTGACGTCGACGAACGCGAGACCCGCGCCGACCGCCATCGCATCGATGCTCGTGGCGAAGCCGGTCATTGCCAGCAGCCAGAACGAATGCGTCGCGGGTTTCTCCACGTCCTCTTCCTTCGCGGTGAGGCCGTTGACGATCATGCGAGCGCCGAGGACGAACAGCAGCGTGAAGGCGATCCAGTGATCCCACGCGGAGACGTATTGCGCGGCGGCCTTGCCGAGGAACCACCCGATCAGGGGCGTCAGCGCTTCGATGACACCGAAGATCAGCCCGGTCCGGATCGCCTCGCTCCAGCGAGGGCGATGGAGCGTGGCGCCTTTGCCGATAGCGGCGGCGAAGGCGTCGGTGGACATGGCAAAGGCAAGGAACAGCGTGGCGACGGGATTCATAAGAGTAAGCGCTCAAGGTCGGGCTGAAAACCACGACACACCGCCGCGCCCGACCGGTCGCGTGGTGTGTCGATGGTCTTGCCAACCGAACGGCTACCTGCGCCACGGTCTGTGCGACCGAGAATGTTGACGCAGGCGCTTCCACGCAGATGGAAGCCGGCTACTCCCCAAAGACAGCCGCGAGCATACCACGGTCGAAAGGCTGGTGTAATACATGGAGCCGCCGTGACGCCCTTTTCGAGACAGGAATGGCGGGCGGGCGCCGGGCCGAGCACCGCGCCGGGATACCTGGCGGTCCGCAAGAGGACTACACTGGGGCCACGCATCGCAGGAGAGCGCCATGCTTCAGCCCGACCCCGAATCCACTTTCCGCGGCTTGCCGCTGACTGCCGAGCAGGATGCGGAAGTCCGGCACTACATCAAGGTCCGGACCCAGCGCGGCCTGCCGTGGGATACGCCGGAGCTGACCGCGATGCTGCGCGACATGATGCAGCCGCCGGGCGACGATGCGGACGAACCCGACATCCTGCCCGACGAAACGCGGGCGGCGGCAGAACGGGCGACGTCGTCGATCGACGACGCGATGGATCCCATCGAGGCGAACGAGGAATGGCAGGCCGCAATGGAGGTCGAAAACATGAAGGGCCCGAAGCGCTAGCTGGCGCGGCAAGCGTCTTTCACGCGGTACGAGCCGAGCGGCCCCCGCCCTGCGCGGCCGATACCCGCCCGCCGACCGGCGACGTCATCCTGCACTCACGCCCAAAGGAGCCCCCATGCGCCTGATCGACCCCTCCGAACACGGGGATTACCTCGCGATCCTGCACCGCAACGGGTATACCGCGGACGATTTCGATCTCCGGCAAACCGACACGACCGAGCCGAAAGGCGACGAGGTCATCGGCCTGAAGGGCATGATCGCCCTCACCCGCCGCGCGACCGGCGTATCGAAGGACTACGCATGGGGCGACGAAGGCGACTGGCTGGCGTACTTCGGGCAGGATCTGGAAGCCGGCGAGTTCGACAAACCGGGCTGAAACGCCGACGTCACCCCGGCGCCGACCGCCGCGCCCTCATCGCGGCCAGCACGGTGCCCACCGCCGCCGCATACGTGACGAACCCGATCGCGGCCACCGCCCACAATGCCACCGACCAGCGCAGCGTCAGCATTGCCGCTGCTCCTGCCATCGCCACACCGAGCAGGCTGCCCGCCTGACGCAGCGCGTTGAGCAGGCCTGATGCCACCCCGGCCGCGTTCGCGGGCACTTGCTCAAGGACCGTCGCGATCATCGGCGGCACCGACAGCGCCGTGCCGATGCCGAATGCCGCCATCGCCGCATCGACCGCGAACCAGGGCGCGCCCGCATCGAGCAGCCCGGCCACCGCCGGCACGGCCAGCGCGGCCAGCACGAGTCCGCCCGCCATCATCTGCATCGCACCCAGCCGTCCATGCAGCCTGCCCGACAGCAGGTTGCCGAGCGACAGGCTCGCCGCCAGCGGCAGCAGCGCCAGCCCGGTCTGACGCGCGTTCATGCCTAGCTTGCCGTGCAGATAGAGGCTCAGCACGAACAGCAGGCCGAAATATCCGACATAGACCAGGCTCCCCGCCAGATTCATGGCGACGAACACGCGATTGCGAAACCAGCCGAGCGGCGCCATCGGATCCCGCACTCGCCGCTCGATCGCCACCAGCAAACCGGTCGCGATCGCCGCGATCAGCGCCGCGCCCCAGACCTCGGTCGCGCCGATGCCCCGCGCCGGCAATTCGATTGCCGCGAAACACAGCGCGCCGAGCGCCGCCGCCCCCGTTAATTGTCCGGCCCAATCGAACGGCCGCGCCCCGGCCGGTTTCGATGCGCGCACGAGCGCCCACGCGCCGGCCAGCGCCGCCACGCCCACCGGCACGTTGACCAGGAACGCGCTGCGCCAGCCGAAGCCGTCCACCAGCAGGCCGCCCGCCACCGGCCCGATCGCGGCCGCCACCGACGCGATGCCCGCCCAGGCCGAGATCGCCCGGGCCCGTTCGACGGGCACCGCGAACGTGCTGCGCACGATCGCGAGCGACGCGGGCAGATAGAGCGCCGCGCCCGCGCCCTGCGCGAGCCGCGCGATCACCAGGACCGCGACCGTCGGCGCGGCCCCGCACGCCGCAGACGCCGCCACGAACAGCGCGAGCCCGGCCAGATAGACGGCCTTCGCGCCGAACCGGTCGGAGGCCACGCCGCCCATCAGGATCAGCGCGGCGAAGCTCAGCGCATACGCATCGACGATCCACGCCAGCGCCGGCACGCTCGCGCCCAGGCTGGCATGCAGCGCCGGCAGCGCGATGTTGACGATCGTCGTGTCGAGCACGCCCATGAACATCCCGCTCGCGACCAGCGCAAGCGTCAAGCGGCGCCGGCGCGCGGCGCGGCGTTCGGCGGCCGCGGCATCGGGCATCGGGTCGGCGCTCGGAGGAGCGAGGGTGCATTCGGTCATAGGGGTTCCCGGTTCATGCGGAGAGTCTATAAACTCCTTGAAATGCAAGAAAGCAGATAATCTGCATCTCAATGATGCAAAAGTGCATCATCTACTCTGCCCTCGGGACATTCGGCACGATCATGAACTGGGACAACGCCCGCTTCTTCCTCGCCATCGCGCGCACCGGCACGCTGCGCGCCGCGGCGGCGCAGCTGAACGTCGACCAGGCGACCGTCGGCCGCCGCCTTGCCGCGCTGGAGGAGGCCCTGTCCGCGCGGCTGTTCCTGCGCACGCCGACGCTCTACGTGATGACGCCCGCCGGCGAAGCGCTGCGGGAGCCGGCGGAAACCATGGAGCGCGCGGCGCTGCAGATCGAACGGCGCGTGATGGGCCTCGACGACCAGCTCTGCGGCACGATCCGGATCGCGACGACCGACTCGCTCGGCAAGCGCTTCGTGATCCCGGCGCTCGCGCGCCTGCGGCGCACGCATCCCGGCATCGACGTGGTATGCGTGACGTCGCAGAGCGTCGCGAACCTGACCCGCCGCGAGGCGGATCTGGCCATCCGGACGGTGCGCCCGGAGGCGCCGGACCTCGTGGTTCGGCGCCTCGGCCAGCTCGAATCGGGCATCTATGCGTCGCGCGCGTATCTTGCCGCGCGCGGCGAACCGGCCGAAGGCACCGCATTCGACGGACACGACCTGGTGATGTACCAGCAGCCGGTCGTGCCGTCGATGTGGGATTCGCTATGCGGGGAGCCGACGTCGCGCGGCCGCGTGATGTTCCAGACCTCGTCGACGATGATGCTGGTCGAGGCGACGATCGCCGGCCTGGGCGTCGCGGAACTCCCGCGCTTCCGGGCCGATACGGAGCCGGAGCTGGTCCGCCTGATGCCCAAACGCGGCGACCGTTTCGACATCTGGCTCGTCGCGCATACCGACCTGTACAAGACCGCGCGCGTGCAGGCGCTGATCGGCGCGGTGGTCGGGGAATTCGCGCCGGCCGATGCCGCGTCGTGATGTCGGAGCCGTCGCCGCAGCGGCGCGTCGATGCCGGATGAGCGGCCGTCCCGCGGCCGATCGCGCGTCATGAAAAAAGGGCTTCGGCGCACCGCCGAAACCCTTGTCCTCATGCCGGTCCGCCGCCGCGAACCTGAGCGCAGCGCGCGTCAGCCTTGCGGCGCCTGATTCGCCGCGAACGTGTCGCACTGGCGCACGTCGCCGCTTTCGAGGCCGCGCCTCAGCCAATACACGCGCTGCTGGCTGGTGCCGTGCGTGAACGCCTCGGGCACCACGTAACCCTGGCTCTGGCGCTGCAGCCGGTCATCGCCGATCGCGGCCGCCGCGTTCAGCCCCTGTTCGATATCGCCGGGTTCAAGCAACTGTCGGTTGGCGCGCTGCGCGTTGTTCGCCCAGACGCCGGCAAAGCAGTCGGCCTGCAGTTCGAGCCGCACCGACAGCTGGTTCGCCTGCGTCTTGCCGGCGCGGGCGCGCGCCGCGTCCACCTTGTCCGAGATGCCGAGCAGCTTCTGCACGTGATGACCGACTTCGTGCGCGATCACATAGGCCTGCGCGAAGTCGCCGCCGGCGCCGAAGCGCTGGCGCAGTTCGTTGTAGAACGCGAGATCGATATAGACCTTCTGATCGACCGGGCAGTAGAACGGCCCCATCGCCGACTGCCCGTTGCCGCACGCCGTCGGCGTGGAATTCGTGAACAGCACCAGCTTCGGCGGGACATATTGCGCGTGCAGCTGGGTCTGGAAGACGGTCTGCCACGTGCGTTCGATATTGCCGAGCACCTTGCGCGTGAATACCGCCTGCGGGTCTGCCGCGGGCGCGCGCTGGGCCGAAGGCTGGGCGCCCGGATCCGGATGCGCGGAACCCTGCAGCACCGACGCACCCTGGATCACCACGCGCGGGTCGACGCCGAAGAAATAGGAAACGGCCAGCGCGACCACGATCGTGCCGATACCCACGGTTGCGCGCCGGCCGCCGAACCCGCCGCCGCCCCGGCGATCTTCCACGTTCTGGCTTTCGGATTCGTTGTCGAGACGCATCGTGAAACTCCATCGGATCAAGACGGCGGCATCCGCCCGCCGCGTCCATGCCGCCTGCAAAAACGGCCCGGGCGACGCCGCTGCCCGGGCCGGCTCATCCTCGCTTGCCGGCTCGGACTCAGAACGTGTGCATCATCCCGACGTACGCGCCGGTCTGCGACTCGCCCGTCATCGGACTGGTGCCCGAGGTGGCGTCGCGCGGCGTCGCGAGCAGCGAGAAATTCGAGTTCCCGCCGTTGCGTACGTACGCGACCGTGCCGTACAGGAAGGTCCGCTTCGACAGGTTATAGGTCGTGCCGAGCGCGTACAGCATCGCGTGCCCGGACGGGTCGTGCGACGCGTCGCCGCCGCCGCTGCCGACCCGGATGTAATACCCGCCGCCCGTCACCGCCCATTGCGGATCCGCCTGGTAGGTCGCGCCGAGCCAGAAGTGATCGGCGCGATCGGCGAGCCCCGCCGGCGTGTCCGGCGCCGAGTAATGCGTATAGGCGCCCTGGATCTTGAACTTCTGCACCTTCACGTTCGCGCCGACGAAGTACTCGCGCGAGCTGGTGAACACGTTGCTGAAGCGCCCGTTGGCGTCGCGCAGCTCGTCGTAGATCCCGCGCACGTCGAGCACCGGCGAGTGGTACGAAATCATGATGCCGTCGGACCGGCCGAAATCGTCGGGCGCGCCGTAGTTGAAGCCGCGCGACTGGTTGCCGAACGCGTACTGCCCCTGGATGTCGAAGCCGCCGAACACCGGGCTGTGATACTCGACGTTGTTGCTGGTCTGCTGCCAGTTGCGTCCGCGCACGAGCGACGCCGACGAGAACGCCTGCTGCACGAACGGATCGAATTCCCACACGCCGTCGCTGTCGATGAACAGGTTGCGGCCGGCCTGGAACGTGCCCCAGTCGTTGCTCTTCAGGCCGACGAACGCGCGCCGCGAGAACATCTTGCCGCCGCCCGTGTTGCCGTTCATCACCTGGAACGCCGTCTCCAGGTTGAAGATCGTCGACAGGCCGCCGCCCAGATCCTCGACGCCCTTCAGGCCGAACATGCTGGTGCCCCAATCGCCGCTTTCCGCGCTCCAGCGCGTCGAACTGCCGCCGGACGGATTCGCGATGTGGTTCAGGTATTCGATGCCGCCGTCGACGCGCCCGTACAGGGTCACGCTCGTTTGCGCCAATGCGGCGGCCGGTCCGGCCGCCGCGAGCGCCAGGATCATTGTCAAACGCAAGTTCATATCTCCTGCCTGTTGTTTTCTCTCAGGTTGAATGACACGCCCCGCCGATCAGCCGCGATCGAGCGAATAGCGCCCCGGACCGGCGGCGCACAGCGCGAACAGCCCGCCCGTGATCGCCAGGTTCTTGTAGAAATGAATCATCATGTTCATCTGCTCGGGCCCGGGCATCGACCAGTAGTGGTGACCGATCAGCGCGGTGCCGATCGTGTAGAGCGCCAGCAGCAGCGCCAGCAGCCGCGTGTGGAAACCGACCAGCAGCGCGATGCCGACGAAGAACTCCATGACGACCGCGACCGCCGCCGCGACGACGGGCAGCGGTGCGCCGGTGCTCGCCATGTATTGGGTCGTGCCGGAAAAATTCAGCAGTTTTTCCCAGCCGAACAGGATGAACAGGATGACGATGAAGACGCGGGAAAGGAGAAGAAGTACGTCTTTTTGGGACGCGAGAAAAGATTGTCTCGATGTCATGTTGGATAGAAATTGAGCGCAGTACGCGAAATTCCGCACACCGCCGTTGCCGATCCGAAGCGCGCGGCCCGGCTAGCGCCGCGCGCCTGCCCGGGTTGCCCCCCCACCCCCCCGGGCGGGGGGGTAGGCCCCCCCCCCGCTTCCCGTTCTGCCGCAACCTGCCACCGGGGCGCTGCCCGGTGCGATGCCTGCCCTCCCCGGCGGTCAGCGACCGCGAGGAGCGTACCGCTCCGACTCCGACTCCGACTCCGACTGACGGAGCTTAACGCAGCTTCGCCACATCCTGCTCGGTCACCTTCGCGGCCGGATTGCCGAACTGCCCGGTCAGATAGTTCGCGAGCGCGGCGATCTGCGCATCGGACAGGTCGTTGCGGAACGCCGGCATGCCGACATCCTCGCTGCCCGCCTTGCGCTGCACGCCGTGCAGGATCACCTGGACCAGGTTGATCGGGTTCGATGCGCCCACCGTCGTGTTGTGGAAGAGCGACGGGTAGTAGCCGTCCGGCGTGCCCTTGCCCTGCATCTGGTGGCACGTCGCGCAGTTGCCGAGATACAGGCGCGCGGGATCGATGCCCGTCGCGGCCAGCGGCACGCCGCGCAGCCGGGTGCCGTCGTCCGACGGCTTGCCCCACGCCGAGCGCGGCTGCGTGCTGCCGTCGCTCACGGCCGGCACGGTGCGGACGTAGGCCGCGATCGCGGCGATGTCCGCGTCGGTCATCAGCGAGAAGCTGTGCTGGATCGCCTCGGCCATCGGACCGGCCGCCTGCGCAAGCCCCGGCACGCTGCCCGTGCGCAGGTACTGGGCGAGCTGCGGCTGCGTCCACGCGCCGATCCCGGCGTTCGGGTCCGACGTGATGTTGTAGCCGTCCCAGCCCGCCAGCACCGAACCCGACAGGAAGCTGCCGCCGGTTTCGTCGAGCGACTTCTCTTGCATCGCGACGCCGCGCGCCGTGTGGCAGGTGCCGCAGTGCGCGAGCCCCTGCACCAGGTACGCGCCGCGATTCCATTCGACGCTCTGGCTCGGCTTCGGCTGGTACGGGCCCGTCTTCAGGAACAGCGCGTTCCAGATCTTGAGCGGCCAGCGCATGCTCAGATACCACGGGATGTCGTTCTTCGGCGCGGGCTGCTGAACCGGCTTCACGCCGCTCATGAAGTACGCATACAGCGCCTTCACGTCGTCGTCGCTGACCTTCGCATACGACACGTACGGCATCGCCGGGTACAGATTGTCGCCGTCCTTCGACACCCCGTGACGCACCGCGCGCTCGAAGTCGTCGAAGGTCCACTTGCCGATCCCGGTATCCGGATCCGGCGTGATGTTGCTGGTGTAGATCGTGCCGAGCATCGGCACCGGCATCGGCAGGCCGCCCGCGAACGGCTTGCCGCCTTTCGCCGTGTGACAAGCCATGCAGTCGCCCGCGACGGCCAGGTACTGGCCGCGCGCGACGAGCGCCGCATCGTGGGTGGAAGCCGCGGGCGCGGGCGCGTCGGCGGCGCGCGCGAGGCCGGGCAATGCCAGGCAGCCGGCCAGGATGAAGGAGAGAGTATGTTTCAACACGTCAGATTTCCTTCTTGATCTGATCGGACATCCGCAGCGCGAGCGCCGCGATCGTGAGCGTCACGTTGACCGTGCCGACCGTCGGCATCGTCGAGCTGCTCGAGATGAACAGGTTCGGGTGGTCGAACGTGCGGCAGTCCTTGTCGACCACCGAATCGCGGGCATCCTTGCCCATGATCGTCGCGCCGGTGATGTGGTTGTTCGGCGCGAATTCGTCGTTGAACGCCACCTCCGTGCCGCCCAGCACCTTCGCCGCCGTCGCGTAGATCTCGCGCGTGTGCACCGCGCCGCGCTTCACGTAGTCGTCGATCGCATAGGTGATCTCGGGACGCGCGATGCCGATCGCGTCGGTCGCCGTCTTGCTCGGCACGATGCGGTTTTCCGGCTGCGGCAGGATCTCGTGGAAACAGTCGAACTGCACGTAGCGCGCCGAGCGGTCGCGGATCTGCGCGTCGAGATCGGCCGGCTTGAGCAGCTTGCCCGCCTTGAAGATCTTCTGGGTTTCCTGATCGATCCGCGACAGGTTCGACAAATGGATCTTCTTCGCCGCCTCGGTCGCGCGGAACGCGCCGTCGCGAAAGCCGATCAGCGACGTCATCTCCTGCGGGCCCCGCCCCGGCCACAGCTTCTCGTCCGCGTAGAACGACACGCCCGTGCCCGGGTGGTCCATCAGGTTGCGGCCGACCATGTCCGAACTGTTGCCGACACCGTTCGGAAAGTCGGCGCTGGTCGACATCAGCATGATTTTCGGCGTTTCGATCCCGTTCGCCGCCAGCACGAAATACTTGCCCTCGACCCGGTGTTCGACGCCTTTCGGATCCTTGTAGAGCGCCGCGACGATCTTCTTCTGCGCCCCGACCTCGAGCTTGTACACGACCGCGTTGTCGATCAGCTTCGCGCCCGCCTGCTCGGCCTTCTCGACATGCACGATGCCGTTGTACATCGCGCCGATCGGACAGATCGGCATGCAGTTGTTGTTGCCGCAGCAGGTCGGCCGCCCGTCGTACGGCCGGCTGTTGCGCGCCACCGGCTCCGTCACCACGTGGAACGTCGGGTCGTAGCCGTTGAGCGCGGCCTTGATCGTCTTTTCGTTGTACGACAGCGGCAGCGGCGCCATCGGATACGGTTCCTTGCGCGGCGAACCGAGATCTTCCTCGGCCGACGGGCCCCACACCCCCAGCTCCTCTTCCGCGCGCTGGTAGTAATGCTCGAGATCGTCGTACTGGATCGGCCAGTCGCGGCCGACGCCGTACACCGTCTTCATCTTGAAGTCGTTCGGCATGAAGCGCCACGCGGACGCGGCCCAGTGCCACGTCGTGCCGCCGACCGCGCGGATGTACTGCGAATTGAACTTGTGCTCGCCCTTCAGGATCAGGTAATCGTTCGGCGGACCGTACTCCGGATGCGGCGCCCACGCGCTCGACGGATACGGCGCCATGAAATCCATCTTGTCCGGCTGGTTGCGAAAGCGTTCGACGATTTCCCAGCGCGGCATCCGCGGCCCCGCTTCGAGCAGGATCACCGACTTGCCCGCCATCGCGAGCTGGTGCGCGACGATCGCACCCGCAACGCCCGAGCCCACGACGACGATGTCGGCTTGTTGTGTATCGGCCATCAGGCTTGCCTCTCGATCGGTTTGTCGGCCCAGAAGCCGGGTTTGTTGGGGCAGTACGAACGGATCACCAGCGTGTCGGATACCACGCCGAACATCAGCGCTTCCTCGTAGGTGATCACGACGTTGTCGACGATGCCGAGGTACCAGGCTTCGAGAATGCGCAACGCGAGCGCTTCCTGGTCGGACGTCAACGCGCCGCCGGACGCCAGTGCGCCCGCGAGCTGCGGCAGGCTGTCGGCGATCTGGAACGAGCCCTTCTGCAACGCCTGCAGCAGGCGCTCGCCGACCGCGCGGCTCAAGCCCGTCTTGCCGGTCAGCGATTGCGAAAGGGTCATGAAAGCATCGAGGGGCGCGCCGCCCGGGCTGTCGGCCAGGGCCTTCAGCGCGAGCGAACCGGCGAGGCCGGCCGCGGTCAGCGCAAGCGCGCCTTGCAGCCACTGACGCCGGGTGATGCCTGAGGCCGCGTTCGCGGCAGCGTCGTCGATGCGACGCGAGTGGGGAGTCAAGTCGTTATTCATCGTTCCTTCTCTCAGACGCCGGATTCGGGAAAACCAGTCTTGATCTTTCGCAAACTTCGGCGTGGACCCGAAATGTACGCGTTCATTACAGATAGAACAATCCCTTTATAGTCCATTAAATATTCCGTATTCCCACACAATCTGCATTTGTACGAAATTCTGTTAGTTCAGCATGCGGATTCGTTAAATCATCATGTCGCGATCCTGCCCGACGCGTCGCGGGCAACAGGCCGGTCATGGCCGTCAGTTAGAATCGGCTGCATTCAGAAAAGCTTCCCTCCGAGGGCTATCGATCGATGAAGCACAACACGTCAAATAAAATCCGGCTCTGGGGCGCGGTCGCCGCGCTGGCAGCGGGGGCGCTCTCGACGGGCTCATGGCGCGCCGATGCGGCGCGCGTGACCAGCGTGTCGCCGCAAGGCACGGTCGCGCAGATCCGCCAGACCGTCGTCAAGTTCGATGAGGCGATGGTCGCGTTCGGCTCCGCGTCGGCGCCGAATCCGGCGCGCGTCGCGTGCACCGACCCGGAAGCGGGACGCGGCCAGGGCCGCTGGATCGACGAGAAGACCTGGGCGTACGATTTCGAGCACGATCTCCCGCCCGGCGTGCGCTGCTCCGTGGAACTGAACCCGGGATTGAGTTCGGTCGCGGGTCACGCGGCCGCCGGCCCGCGCCACTTCTCGTTTCAAACAGGCGGCCCGTTCCCGGTCACCGTGCGCCCGGACGACGAGCAGATCGAGGAACAGCAGGTCTTCGTGCTCAAGCTGAACGGCCCGGCCACGGACGCGTCGGTGCTCGCCGGCATGTGGTGCGAAGCCGCCGGCATCGGCAACCGGATTCCGGTCAAGGCCGCCGAGGCATCGACCCGCGCCGTGCTGCTCGATCATTTCCGCTGGAAGAAGGATGCCGCCCGCGTGCTGACCGTCACGTGCGCGCAAGCGCTGCCGGCCGGCGTCAAGATGCAGCTCGTCTACGGCAAGGGCATCGCGAGCCCGAGCGGCATCGCGAACGACACCGAGCGGCGCTTCGACTACACGGTGCGCGAGCCCTTCGCCGCGAATTTCTCGTGCGAGCGCGAGAACGCGAAAGCGCCGTGCACGCCGCTGCGGCCGCTGCGCATCGCCTTCAACGCGCCGATCGCGCGCGCCGATGCCGAGAAGATCACGCTCGCCGGCCCGCAAGGCAAGATCGCCCCCACCTTCAAGCCCGACGACAAGGATCCCGAGACCTCGAGCGTCGAATTCGCAGCGCCGCTGCCCGCGCAGGCCGATCTGACGATCGCGCTGCCCGCCGGTCTGAAGGACGTGAGCGGACGCCCGCTCAACAACCCCGATCTGTTCCCGCTCGCCACCCGCACCGCGCCGATGCCGCCGCTCGCGAAGTTCTCGTCGGGCACGTTCGGCATCATCGAGCGCTTCGCGGAGCCGGGCGCGCCCGCGCTGGTACCGGTTACGCTGCGCAACGTCGAGGCGGACCTGAAGATCGCCGGCCTCAACACGGGCGGCGCGCAATTCGCCAACCTCAAGGTCGAGAACGACACGCAGATCCGCGAATGGATGCGGCTCGTCGATCGCTTCGACGGCTGGTCGATGCCGGTCAAGGATATCGACCAGGCGCGCCCCGGCCTGCTGGCCCGCGCGAAGAACCCGGTATTCGTGCCGCGCCAGCATGGCGAGCCGGCGCTGACGGGCGGGAACCGGATCGTCGATATCCGCTCGCTGTCGCTGCTCGCGGGCGAACCGGGCGTGCAGGCATTGACGCTGCCGAAAGCCGATCCGAACACATTGCGGCCGTTCGAGGTGGTCGGCGTGCCGATCGACAAGCCGGGCTTCTACGTGCTCGAACTCGCGTCGCCCGCGCTCGGCGGTTCGCTGCTCGCGCGGCCCGCCACCCTGTACGTGCGCACCGCCGTGCTGGTGACCAATCTCGGCGTGCATCTGAAGCAAGGCCGCGACAACAGCGTCGTGTGGGTCACGACGCTCGACAAGGGCCAGCCGGTGCCGAACGCCGACGTGCGCGTGTCCGACTGCAACGGCGAGCAGATCGCGGCCGGCAAGACCGACGCGCGCGGGCTGCTGCGGATCGACGAGACGCTTGCGCCGCGCCGGGCGTGCGGCGATTCGGCGGGCTTCGGCGACTACTTCGTGTCGGCCCGGGTCGACAATCCGAAGACCGGTCCCGACATGGCGTTCGTGCGCTCGGACTGGAATCGCGGGATCGAATCGTGGCGCTTCAACGTGCCGACCGACACCAGCCGCGACGCGACGCAGCGCGCGCACACGGTATTCGACCGCACGCTGCTGCGTGCCGGCGAAACCGTGTCGATGAAGCATTACCTGCGGGTCGAGACGCTCGACACGCTCGCGTTCCCGCCGCGCTACCCGACCCGCGTGACGATCCGCCACCTCGGCAGCGGCCAGACCTATCACCTGCCGCTCGCCTGGGCGGCCGACCACTCGGCCGATTCGAGCTTCACGCTGCCGGTGGCCGCGAAGCTCGGCGAATACGACGTGTCGCTCGACGACGGCAGCGGCGACGACGACTCGCCGCACATGAGCTACGACAGCGGCAGCTTCCGGGTCGAGGCGTTCCGGCTGCCGGTATTCAAGGGGTCGATCGGCGTGCGCAACGTCAAGACCAGCCCGCTGATCGCCACGAAGGAAGCGCCGCTCGCGGTGCAGATCGATTACGTCGCGGGCGGCGGCGCATCCAGCCTGCCGGTGCAGGTGTCGGCCCTCGTCAAGAGCGCGCCGCCGCCGTTCGCCGACACCTGGGCCGACTACAGCTTCGAGCCGTACCGCGCCGACACGGCGGCTTCCGGCGCCGACGACACGGGCGACGACGACGCGGACGCCGACAGCAGCGCGTCGCCCGACCCCGACGCCGCGAAACTGATCGCCGACAAGGAGCCGCTGACGCTCGACCGCAACGGCTCGGGGTCTCTGGTGCTGAAGTCGCTGCCGAAGGTCAGCGCGCCGAAGCGGCTCGGCCTGGAGGCGACGTTCGCCGACCCGAACGGCGAGATCCAGACGCTGCGCGGCGACGCGATGCTGTGGCCCGCCGCGCTCGCGACCGGCATCAAGGCCGGCCACTGGGTATCGGTGGGCGACAAGGTGCCGGTGCAGGCGCTGGTGGTCGATCTGCAGGGCAAGCCGCGCGCGTCCGCGCCGGTCGAGATCAAGGGCTATGCGCGGATCACCACGACGTCGCGCAAGCGGATGGTCGGCGGCTTCTACGCGTACGACAACCGCAACGAAACCCGCGATCTCGGCACGCTGTGCAGCGGCAAGTCCGACGCGCAGGGCATCGTGTCGTGCGACGCGACGCTCGGCGAGGCGGGCAACATCCAACTGGTGGCGATCGTCAAGGACGGCGCGGGCAACACCGCGAACGCGACCACCTCGGTGTGGGTCACCCGCGAGGACGAACTCTGGTTCGGCGGCGACAATACCGACCGCATCGACGTGATTCCCGAGAAAACCGCGTACGAGCCGGGCGATACCGCCCGCTTCCAGGTGCGGATGCCGTTCCGCTATGCGACGGCGCTCGTCGCCGTCGAACGCGGCGGCGTGATGGAAACCCAGGTCGTCAAGCTGAACGGCAAGAACCCGACCATCGACCTGAAGGTCGGCGAGTCGTGGGGGCCGAACGTCTACGTGTCGGTCCTCGCGCTGCGCGGCCGGCTGCGCGAAGTGCCGTGGTACTCGTTCTTCACGTGGGGCTGGAAGACGCCGATCGAATGGGCGCGCGCGTTCTGGCGCGAGGGCCGCCACTACGAGGCGCCCACCCCGCTCGTCGACCTGTCGAAACCGGCGTTCCGCTACGGTCTCGCCGAAATCAAGGTCGGTACCGCATCGCACCGCCTCGGCGTCACGGTGACGCCCGATGCGGCCAGCTACCCGGTGCGCGGCACCGCGCGCGTGAAACTGAAGGTCGCGCTGCCCGGCGGCAAGCCGGTACCCGCCGGCACGCAGATCGCCGTGGCCGCCGTCGACGAGGCGCTGCTCGAACTGATGCCGAACCAGAGCTGGGATCTGCTGGACGCGATGCTGCAGCGGCGCGCGTACGGCGTCGAGACATCGACCGCGCAGATGGAGATCGTCGGACGCCGCCACTTCGGACGCAAGGCGGTGCCCGCGGGCGGCGGCGGCGGGATGGCGCCCACCCGCGAGCTGTTCGACACGCTGCTGCTGTGGAAGCCGCGCGTTACGCTCGATGCGAACGGCGAGGCGTCGCTCGACGTGCCGCTCAACGATTCGCTGACCCGCTTCCGGATCGTCGCGATCGCCTCGGCGGGCGCCGACAAGTTCGGCACCGGCAGCGCAACGATCCGCAGTACCCAGGATCTGCAGCTGATTTCCGGGCTGCCGCCGCTGGTCCGCGAAGGCGACGGTTTCAACGCGCAGTTCACGCTGCGCAACACCACGCAGCGCGCGATGAAGGTGGTCGTCACGCCGAAGGTCGCGGGCCTCGCGCTTGCCGCGCAGACCGTCGATCTGCCGGCGGACACGTCGCGCGAGATCGTCTGGAGCGCCGCCGTGCCCGAAGGGCTCGCCGACGCGGCAGGCGCCCTCGTCTGGTCCGTCGGCGCGGCCGAGCAAGGCGGCGCGCGCGCGGCGGACGCGCTGTCGATCACGCAGAAGGTCGCGCCCGCGCTGCCCGTCACCGTCCAGCAGGCAACGCTCGCGCAGATCGACGGCTCGCTGTCGGTACCGGTCGATGCGCCGGCGGGCGCCGCGCTCACGCAATCCAAGCTGCCGCGCGGCGGCATCGCGATCTCGCTGCAGCCGAAGCTCGCCGACGGCCTGCCCGGCGTGCAGCGCTGGTTCGAGCGCTATCCGTACCGCTGCCTCGAACAGCAGGCGTCGCGCGCGATCGGCCTGCGCGATCCCGCGCAATGGCAGTCGCTGATCGCGAAAATACCGGTCTATCTCGACCGCGACGGTCTCGCGAACTACTTCCCGCCGTCCTCCGACAGCAGCCGCAACGGCAGCCCGACGCTATCGTCGTACCTGCTCGTGCTGTCCGACGAAGCCGCCCGGCTCGATCCGCGCTTCGCGCTGCCCGACGACGTGCGAACCCAGCTCGAAGGCGGGCTGGCTCGCTTCGTCGACGGTCGGATCCAGCGCGACGGCTGGGCGCCGCGCAAGGATCTCGACCTGCGCAAGCTGGCCGCGATCGAGGCGCTGTCGCGCCACGGCGCCGCGCAGGGCCGCATGCTCGGCTCGATCGAACTGGCGCCGAACCAGTGGCCGACCTCCGCGCTGCTCGACTATCACGCGATCCTCGCCCGCGTGAAGGACATCCCGCAGCGCGACGACAAACGCGCTCAGGTCGAGCAGATCCTGCGCGCGCGGCTGACCTACCAGGGCACCCAGTTGACCTTCTCGAGCGCCCGCGACGACGATCTGTGGTGGCTGATGACGAGCAACGAGACCAATGCCGCGCGGCTTGCGCTCGAGTTCGCCGGCGACCCCGCGTGGAAGGACGAACTGCCGCGCGTGACGGCGGGCCTGCTCGCGCTGCAACGCAACGGCGCGTGGCAGACCACGACCGCCAACGCGCTCGGCTCGCTCGCGGTCGAACGCTTCTCGCGCACCTACGAGAGCACCCCGGTCGGCGGTCAGACGAAGATCCGGCTCGGCGATACCGAGAGGACCGTGGCGTGGAGCCAGCCCGCCGCCACAGCCGCGAGCGCCGCATCGGCCACGCCGGCGGCGCGCACCGGCGCGGTGCGCAGCCTGATGCTGCCGTGGCCGGCGGCGCGCACCGCGCCGGCGTCGCTGCTGCTGACGCAGGACGGCCCGGGCAAGCCGTGGGCGACGATCGAGAGCCTCGCGGCGGTGCCGCTCAAGGCGCCGTTCGCGGCCGGCTACCGGATCGTCAAGACGGTCACGCCGGTCGATCCGGCCGTACCGGGCGTCTACAGCCGCGGCGACGTGGTGCGCGTGAAGCTCGACATCGATGCGCAGACCGACATGACCTGGGTGGCCGTCAACGATCCGGTGCCGGCGGGTGCGACCATCCTCGGTTCGGGGCTCGGCCGCGACTCCGAGATCGCGACGCAGGGCGAGAACGCGTCGCGCGACGGCACCTGGCCGGCCTTCATCGAACGCGATTTCGACGGGTATCGCGCGTACTACGACTATCTGCCGAAGGGCAAGCTGTCGATCGAGTACACGATGCGGCTGAACAACGTCGGCACCTTCGGGCTGCCGCCGACCCGCGTCGAGGCGCTGTATGCGCCGTCGACGTACGGCGTGTGGCCGAATCCGTCCGTCACGGTGAAACCGGCGGCGGCCGCGAAGCCGTGAGCGGGCGATGAAGCGCGCGGTTTCGCGGCGCCCGGGCGCCGCCGTCCTGCGGGCCGTGCTCGCGGCCTGCGTGGCCGCGCCGCTCGCCGCGCACGCCGTGCCGAGCTACGACGACGTGCGCGGCGGCTGGCGCAGCTCCGACTGGGTGCTGCTCGCGCGCGACGGCGAGCCGCTGCAGCGCGTCCGGGTCGACCGCACGGCGCGGCGCGGCGACTGGGTCGCGCTCGCCGACATCTCGCCGGCGCTGCGCGAGGCGATCGTCGTGTCGGAGGACAAGCGCTTCTATGCGCATAGCGGCGTCGACTGGCGCGGCATCGCGGGCGCCGCATGGGCGAACCTGTGGAACGAGCGCACCCGCGGCGCGTCGACCGTGACGATGCAGCTCGCGGGCCTGCTCGGCGACACGCCGCGCCGCTCGGGCCAGCGTTCGCTGCCGCAGAAGGCCGGTCAGGCGGTCAATGCACTATGGCTGGAGCGCTCGTGGCGCAAGGATCAGATCCTCGAGGCCTACCTAAACCTGGTGCCGTTCCGCGGCGAAACAGTGGGCCTCGCCGCGCTGTCGCAGACGCTGTTCGGCAAGGCGCCGTCCGGACTCGACGAACGCGAATCCGCGGTGGCCGCCGCGCTGGTCCGCGCGCCGAACGCGCCCTATCCGAAGGTGACCGACCGCGCGTGCCGGATCCTGCGCGACATGCGCGCCGCCGCGAGCTGCACGAATCTCGACGGCTTCGTGCAGCTCGCGTTCGCGCGACCCGCCGGGGCCGCCTGGGCCGATACCGATGCGCTCGCGCCGCATTTCGCGCGCCGCATCGCCGCCGAAGCGCACCCCGCCGCCGGCGCGCGGGTCCGCTCGACGCTCGATGCCGGCCTGCAGCGCTTCGCGCGCGACACGCTGACCCGCTCGCTGACCGAACTGAACGCGCCCGCGCATCGGCGCAACGTGCAGGACGGCGCCGCCGTCGTGATCGACAACGCCAGCGGAGACGTCCTCGCGTGGGTCGGATCGTCGGGCGCGCTGTCGAACGCGCGCGACGTCGATTCGGTGCTCGCGCTGCGGCAGGCCGGCTCGACGCTCAAGCCGTTCCTGTATGCGCAGGCGCTCGACGAGCGGCGCTTGACGAGCGCCACCCTGCTCGACGATTCGCCCGTCAATCTCGCGGCGGGCGGCGGCCTCTACATCCCGCAGAACTACGACAAGAACTTCAAGGGCTGGGTCAGCGTGCGCACCGCGCTCGGCTCGTCGCTGAACGTGCCGGCGGTGCGCACGCTGGTGCTCGTGACCCCGCACCGCTTCGCGCGCACCCTGACCGCGCTCGGCCTGCCGCTCACGCAGGAAGGCGACTACTACGGCTTCAGCCTCGCGCTCGGCAGCGCCGACGTCACGTTGCTGTCGCTCGCGAATGCGTACCGCGCGCTCGCCAACGGCGGGCTCGCGCGTCCGACGGTCGATCTCGCGCGCAACGGTACGGGCGCGGCGACACCGCCCCCCGGCACGCGCGTGTTCAGCCCGGACGCGAGTTTCATCGTCACCGACATGCTCGCCGACAACAACGCGCGCACCCGCACGTTCGGCTTCGACAGCCCGCTCGCGACGCGCTTCTTTTCGGCGGTGAAGACCGGTACCAGCAAGGACATGCGCGACAACTGGACGATCGGCTACACGTCGCGCTACACGGTCGGCGTCTGGGTCGGCAACGCCGACGGCTCGCCGATGTGGGACGTGTCGGGCGTCACCGGCGCCGCGCCCGTATGGGCCGCGATCGTGGGTTACCTGCAGCGCGACGCGGGCGGCGCCGCGCCGAAGCCGCCCACGGGCGTGGTGCAGACCCGCGTGTCGTTCGAGCGCGGAATCGAGCCCGCGCGCAGCGAATGGTTCGTGCGCGGCACGCAGGTCGACACCGTGCGGCTGGCCGCGGCGGCAGGCGCCGCGCCGGGTGCCCGCCGTGCGCCGCTTGCGATCGGCGCGCCGACCGACGGCACGATCTTCGCGCTGGACCCCGACATTCCGCCTCGGCATCAGCGCGTCTGGTTCGAGCGCGACGCCGGCGACGGCGGGCGCTCCACGTGGCGGCTGGACGGTCGGGTGCTCGGGCACGGCGAGCGTCTGGCGTGGCTGCCGTGGCCCGGACGGCACGTGCTGGAACTGCTCGATGCGAAGGGCGCGGTCGCCGATACCGTGAAGTTCGAGGTGCGCGGCGCGGTGGCTCGTCCCGACGTGCCGCCGGGCGCGCAGCGGACCCGTTGACCCCGTACCGATGCGTGCCGCCGCGACGCGGATGCCTGCCGCTCATCGAGCGCCACGCGGCAAACGCGGCGCCGTTGCGCTGCGCCTCGCGGGCACGGCCGACGGAACACGAAGACGCGTAGCGTCATCCCCGCCGCGCGCCGTGCGTCAGTACTGCGCCTTGTCGCTCGGATTCCTGAACAGTGCGCGCATTTCCGGCGACAACGCGTAGTTCAGGTTGAGGCCGCGCGGCGGAATCGGCTGCGTGAACCACTTGTCGTAGAGCGTCTCGGCCTCGCCCGAGGTCTGCATCTGCGCGATCACCGAATCCACCACCTTCTTGAACGCCGGATCGTCCTTGCGCAGCATGCACGCGTAGTTTTCATGCACGAGCGGCGTCCCCGCCACCGTGTAGGCGCCGGGGTTCTTCTCCTTCGCCAGCTCGCCGTACAGCAGCGGCTCGTCCATCACGAACGCCGCCGCGCGCCCCGACGTCACGTTCAGGAACGCCTCGGCGTGATCCTTCGCGCTGATGATCGTCATGTTCATGTTCTTTTCTTCGTTGAGCTTGCGCAGCAGCCGCTCGTCGGACGTGCCGGCGGTCGTGGACACCGTCTTGCCCGCCAGGTCCGGAAAGTCCTTCACGCCCGAATCCTTGCGCGTGCTGAAGCGGATACCGTACAGGAAGATGCTGTTCGAGAACGCGGCCTGCCGCTGCCGTTCGAGCGTATTCGTCGTCGAGCCGCATTCGAAATCGATCGTGCCGTTCTGCACCAGCGGAATCCGGTTTTGCGACGTGATCGGGATTTCCTTGACGACGAGGCCCGGCGCATTCAGCTGTTTGCGCAGTGCGTCGATGATTTTCGCGGCGATGTCGCGCGAATAGCCGATGTTCTTCTGCTGATTGTCCGAGTACGAGAACGGGACCGACGACTCGCGAATTCCGAGCCCCACCACGCCGGTTTCCTTGATTTTCTTCAGTGTGCCCGTGAGTGCCTGCGCGTGGACGGTGCCGGCTGCGACGCAAAACGCGGCGGCGACCAGCCAGCCGAGACGACGATGCATGCTTTTCTCCTGATGAATGAATCGAATGAAAAGCGATCGTAATCCCGTCAAAAAAAGCGGCGTATCGGGACAAGCGAAGCACCCGTTCCGGTCGTTTCGGCGCGGATGAACCGCCGCCGTTCCGTTCGTTCCGGCGCTTTCCGCCCCCTTCTATGCAGTGTCCGCATAAACGGCGGCGCCGCCGGCCGTGCGCCGTCCCCGTGCGACGGCCCGCGACGAATCATTTTCGCCGCAACTATTAAGAAATGTTAAACGGCGCCGTTACCCACATCCAAGAGCCCCAATCGAGCACCGACAAGCGCGATGGGGACACGGGAAAGACCCGGCGGATGTATCGGGATGCCAATTAAGTACGAGGACGCTTCCGGCCCTTCCATGCCTCCGGGTCTCGACCGCCTTAACCGTGGGACAGCGGTTACGAACCATAGGATCGAGTGCCAACATGAAAGTCAAACGTTTCAATCCCGCCCAGGTACGCTTCGGTCAGGCACGCACGCTCGCCGGAATTCTTTCCGTTTCCTTGCTGGTTCCGCTCGCCGGATGCGGCGGCGGAGGCGGCGACGGCCCGTCGCCCACGCCGTCCACCGCCGCCCCGGCGCCCGCGCCGACCACCCCCACCCCCACCGGCTCCGTCCCCTCGTCGAACACGAACGCGTCATGCGCGGCGAACCAGACGTCGTCTTCCGCTTCCAGTTCGTCGACGCCCGGCAACGCCACCCAGGACGCCCCGGTCGATCACCTGATCGTCAAGCTGCAAGGCACGGCCACCGCGTCGGCGTCCGCCTCCGGCGCGCGCATCATGGCCGCGAGCAGCGATTCGACCCGGGTCAACGCGGTGATCGCGCGCGTGATGTCGCAGTGGAATGCGCAAGGCACCCAGGGCGGCCAGGCGCGTGCCTACGCCGCAAACGTTGCACAGCCCGCCGTGCAGGTCGAGCGCACCCTGTCGGACGGCGCGGCGTTGCTGGCACTCGGCCGGAAAATGGCCGCGTCGGACGCCGCCGCGCTCGCGCAGGCCTTCGCGGCCGACGCCGACGTCGCCTACGCGGAGCCCGATCGCCGGCTGTTCGTCAGCTCGACGCCGACCGATCCGCTCTACTCGCAGCAATGGGATCTGTTCGATCCGGCCGCCGGCATCGACCTGCCCAATGCATGGAACGTGACGACCGGCGCGACGAACCTCGTGACCGCCGTACTCGACACCGGCTACCGTCCGCACCCGGACATCGCCGCCAACCTGCTGCCGGGCTACAACTTCATCTCCAGCATCAGCGCGGGCAACACCGGTCTCGGCCGGGGCCCCGACGCGACCGATCCGGGCGACTGGGTCACGCAGCAGGAGCTGAGCGACCCGAGCGGGCCGTTCTACAACTGCGCAAAAGCACCGAACAACAGCACCTGGCACGGCACCAAGGTCGCGGGCATCATCGGCGCCAGCGCGAACAACGGCATCGGCATCGCGGGCGTCAACTGGTCCAGCAAGATCCTGCCGGTGCGCGTGCTCGGCAAGTGCGGCGGCTCGACCAGCGACATCGCCGACGCGATGCGCTGGGCGGCCGGGATACCGGTCGCGGGCGTGCCGAACAACCCGACGCCGGCCAAGGTCATCAACCTCAGCCTCGGCGGCAGCGGGCCGTGCGGCGACACGTTCCAGCAGGCGATCAACGACGTGAACGCACTCGGCGTGAGCGTCGTGGTGGCAGCCGGCAACGACGGCCTGTCGACCTCGCAGGACCGCCCCGCCAACTGCAAGGGCGTGGTCTCGGTCGCGGCCACCGACAACACCGGCCGGCGCGCGTGGTACAGCAATTTCGGCCCGGAAATCACGCTCAGCGCGCCCGGTTCGAGCATCCTGTCGACGACCAACACGGGCACCACGTCGCCGGTCGCGAACGCCTACGCGACCGACAGCGGCACGAGTCTCGCCGCGCCGCAGGTGACGGGCGTGATCTCGCTGATGCTGTCGGTCAATCCGCTGCTGACGCCCGCGCAGATCGCGCAGAAGCTCGCGGCGACCGCCCGTCCGTCGCCGGTAGCGGCCACCGCGTCGTGCTCGGCGCTGCCGCCGGGCGCCGGGATCCTCGACGCCGCGGCAGCCGTGGCGTCCGCGTCGACATCGAAGTAAGCGCGGAAACGGCGGCGGGGCGGTATCGGTTCGCCGCCGTTCCCGCCGCAGGCAGGCGGCCGACTCCGGCGGCGCGCGCACCCCATCAGCGCGGCGCGGGGACCAGGCGGATCCTGCGCTCGGCGACGGCGTCGACCGCTTGCCGGGTGTAGCGCAGCGGGAAGTAGTCGCCCGCGAGCCACATCGGCGCGAGATCGCGGTAATGCGGGCTGTCGGGATCGCCCGATTGTCCGGGCAGGTTCACCGCGCGCGAGTTGTCCCAGTTGCCGACGTCGACGACGATCCGGAACGACGGCCCGATCGTCTGCTGGAAATCGGCGATCCGGTAGCTCGACTGATTCGGCGTGAATGCGCTGCCGCCCGTCGGCAGCGGCCCGACGTTGAGCTTCGCGCGCTGCGCGTCGTCCACCAGGTCGGCGAACGGATGAGCGTTCAGGTTGGTGTGCAGCTTGCCCCATTGCCACTGCCGCGCGTCCGGGCCCTGCAGCTTCGTCAGCTCCGCGTACGCGCGCCCGAGCGTCGTCAGCAGCAGCGCGTCGCGCTTGCGGGCGGCATCGTCGCCGAAGCGGGCCTGCGGCGCTTCCAGCGCATCGAGCATCGCGGCCGGGTCCGGCGGCGCGCCGATCGCGTCGGCCGCCGCCTTCGGCAGCACGGCCGCCTTGTACGCCGGCCCCAGGTGCCGGCTGAACCACACTACCTCCAGCGCCGCCGGCGCGGAATCGGCCCGTAGGCGGCCGTCCCAGCCCTTCAGCAGCGCGAGCGCCGCCCGCGTATCGGCGTCGTCGCTCGCGAGCGGGGCGACGAGCGCGACGAGCCGCCGCGCGGGAATCGATTCGACATCGTTCTGCAGACGTTCCGACGCCTCCAGCGAGATTTTCGGATCGCCCTTCAGCACTTCGTCGATGCGCGCGTGGCGCGACCCGTTGGTCCATTCGAAACCGAGTTTGCGCGCCGCGTACGGATAGTCGGCGGGCAGGTTCAGTTCGTTGGAGGTCGTGATGTAGCCGGCGGGCGGGTTGTACGCCGAAGGCAGCGCGTCGCCGCGCCAGAACCCCGCCCATTCGTAGCGGCCGTCGCCCGGCACCGGCATCAGGCCGTCCCAGTTCGGCCGCTTCGGCGCGAGCCCGCTCGCCACCCAGCCGATGTTGCCGCTCGCGTCCGCATAGACCTGGTTGACGGTCGGCGCGCCCCAGGTCGTCAGCGCTTCCTTGAATTGCGCATAGTTCTTCGCATGCAGATAGCGCATCGAATCCAGATACGGCGACATGCCGGGCGACAGCCACGCGGTGCGCACCGCGAACGCGCGCCGCTTGCCGCTTTCCGTATAGATCACCGGACCGTGGCGCGTGAACGCGAGGTCGACCGGCACGGCCGGCGCGCCGCGCACGGCGATCGTCTCGCGGACGATCCGGAACGGCGCCCAGCCGCCGCGATAGCGATAGGCGCCCGGATGCGCCGGATCGGTCTGGTACACGTACAGATCTTCCTGGTCGATGTTGAAGATCGTCAGCCCGAACGCGATCGTGCCGTTGTGTCCGATCGACACGCCCGGTGCCGAGGGTTCCCCGGCGCCGATCACATCGAGCGTCGGCGTGCTGATCTGCACGATGTAGCGCAGGCTCGGCGCCGCGAACGCACGGTGCGGATCGTTCGCCATGATCGCGCGGCCGGTGGCCGACTTGCGCGGCGCGATCACCCAGTTGTTGCTGCCCTCCGTCGCCGCGTCCGCGCCCGCCTCCACCTCGGCGCCTGCGGCCGCGAGCTGTTCGGTGCCGGCGGATGACGCGCCGGCGTCCGCGTGCGGGAACGTCTTGCGCGACACCTTCACGCCCTGCGTCGCCAGATCGAACACCTTCAGCACGTCGTCGGGCAGGCACGGATCGAGCCCGTCCGGCACGCGGGTCTGCCACGGCGGCTGCAGCGCGAAGCGCACCGCGTCGTCGGCGAGCGACGCGCGGCACGCGACCTTCGCGCGCGCGACCTCGCTTTTCAGGTTGCGGGTGAGTCCGTGGCTGCGGATGCGCACGACGTCGTCGGGCGACCACTTCGCCGGCCAGTAGCCGGCCTGGCGGAACTCGTAGGGCAACTGATCGGGATGGTCGGCGAGCCAGTCGATGTACGCGTTGACGCCCGCCGCGAAACGGGTCGCCGCCCCCTTCGCCTGCGGACCGTAGCGGGCCCATTCGGCCGCCATGTCGCCGCGGTAGAGAAATAGCCGCGCCGCCTTGTCCTGCTCGACATAGGCCGGCCCGAACACCTCGGCGAGTTGCCCGAGTCCGCGGCGGCGCCACAGATCGATCTGGAACAGGCGGTCGCGCGCGGCGTTGAAGCCCTGCACGAAAAAGCCGTCGCTTTCGCTGTCCGCATAGAGATGCGCGACACCCCAGCGATCGACGACGATCTCGGCGGGCCGGGACAAGCCGGGCAGCGCGATGGTTTGGGGGGCGAGGTCTTTCGCATGGGCTTCGAGGGCCCAGCCGGCGGCGGCCAGCGACATGGCGGCCAGTGCAGCGGCGAAGTTCGGCATGGAGTCTCCGCGACGAGGATCGGGACGGCCGCGCGGCGGGCCTTCGTGCATCCGGCCGCGCGCGCCGCATCGGGCTCCCATGCTACCGTCCAAACCGTCGGCCGGACACGCCTTTTCAGGCCGGCGCCGAATCGCCCCCTGTCAGGACGCGGGCTGCGGCGCGTAGTCTTCCGCGTCGACGTCGTAGCCGGACGGCTCCCAGCGCAGCAACAGCAGCGCCGTCAGCGACGCGAGCGGCGCGAGCGCGATCACCCAGAACACCCGCGGCCCCAGCGCGGCCGCGAGCACGGGAAACAGGAACAGCGAGACGGTCGACGCGCCGCGCGTCAGCGTCTGGTTGAAGCCGACGCCGACACCGCGCAGCGAGGTCGGATAGCTGAGCGACGCGAACGTCATCGAGTGCGATCCCGGGCCGAAGCCCTGCCCGAACAGATAGGCGCCAAGCAGCAGGACCGCGGCCGCGACGAATGCCGCCTCGCTGGGCTTGCCGATCAGCGCGAGGCCGAGCAGCGCCGCGAACTGCAGCACGACGCCCGCGACCGTCATTTTCCACGCGCCGATCGAGTGCGCGGTACGCACGCCGATCAGCCCGCCGACGAATGCGAACGCAAGATTCAGCACGAGCGCCGCGACGATCGTGGTCAGCGGTCCCTGCTGCAGGAAGCTGGCAAGAATCACCGGCAGGCCGTACACGATCGCGTTGTAGCCGAACGACGACGCGGCGCCGATCACGAGCGCGAGCAGCGTCCGGCGGCGGTAGCGTGCGCCGAACAGCGCGGGATAGCTGCGCCACGATGCCTTGCGCGGCCCGGCCGTGCGCACCGCGTCCGGCGCGACCACAGCGTCGATGCCGTGCGAGCGCCGCAGAATCCGCGCGGCCCCGTCGAGATCGCCCTGGTTCGCGGCCCACACCGGCGATTCGCTGATGTAGCGGCTGCGCACGAAAATGATCGCGAGCGCGGGCACCGCGCCGAATGCGAGCGTGAGCCGCCACAGCCAGCCCAGTTGCGCGTCGGGCAGCGCGGCATACAGCGCGAGGATCAGCAGGTAGCAGGCGCTCGTCGCCGCGTACCACGCAGGGCACCACGCCGCGATGCTCGCCGCCTTGTTACCCTTGCCGGACACGCGCGAGAACTCCGCGAGAAACGCCATCGCCACCGGCAGGTCGAGCCCGACGCCGATACCCATCACGAAGCGCGCAATGCCGAGCACCCACGCATTCGGCGCGAGCCCGGCCGCGAGCGCCGCGACCACGAAGAACACCATGTCCGCCATGAACACCCGGTAGCGGCCGATCCGGTCGGTCAGATAGCCGCCGAACAATGCACCGACGATCGCGCCGAACGTGATCGCCGACGACACCAGCCCCACCTCGACCGGCGTCAGCGCGAACTGCTTCGCGATGTCCTTGATGCCGTAAGCGAGCGAGGTCAGATCGTAAGCGTCGAGGAACACGCCGCCTAGCGCGATCGCGATCACCGCGCGCGCGTTGCTGCCCGTCGCCGCGCCCTGGTTCGCGAGCCGCGCGACGTCCCGAGCCGAGCGGATGACGGCAGGCGCGCCGGCGGGCACGGCGGACGCGGCGGACCGCGCGGCCGGTTCGAGAATCACGGAAGACATGCGTCGCACTCCATCGCGTATTGCAAACCAGTGGCGACTATATCGGCCGGTTTCCGATCCACAAATGCGCATTTCGCGTATCGATATCGCCGCCGCTGCGTAAAGCCCAAACTTGCACTGCCGTGACGAATCGGACAATCGGTAAACATTGCGTAAAGGGGTTGACGCTTCGCACGCCGACCCTTTACCATCGCCCCCGTCTAAATACATGGAGTGTTCTGTGAACACCGATGCGAGTTGTAGTTGGTCCTGCACCAACTCAACTGCTGACTGAGGCAACGCGCAGAGCGCCATGACTCTGCCGCATCCCGGTTAGCAGGATGCGGCGTCTTTCCGGCCATTCCGGCCCGATCTTCCCGCGACATTTTCTTTCTGAACGACGCATGTCGTCCGCGTGAGCGGCGGCGCTCGTTCGTGTCACGCAGCGTCTCGCCACTGCGTGCGCCCGCGCTCGCATGCCGTCCGGCGCGTGCATGTCCCTGCACGCCCGGCGCCATGCGCCCCATGCCGGCTGCCCGATGCATCCGGCAAACAATCGACAGGAGTTCTGATGGAAGAAGACGACAGTAGCCGATTACTGCTCGCCGGTGCGCAGCGAATGCTCGCCCTTCCTGCCCGATGCGCACCGGCGAGCGACCCCGTTCAATCCGAATTTCAGCCGAACGCGCCGGGCGCGAAGCGGCGGGAAACGCTCGCGCCGCGTTAGCGCGACGGACGTCTCCCGCCGGCCCGCCCGGCCATGGAGCGTCCCATGTCACAACAGCACCACTCCTCGAAAAAGAAACAGCGTGGCTTCTTCAGCTACGGCAGCCGCGATCGCGACGGTGACGAACCGTCGATGCGCATCGCCCGAGAGGCCGCGCAGCCGCTCGAAGCCACGCTGAAGAGCTTGCGCACCAGCACCCGCGGCCTCACCTTCTCGCAGGCGGAGGACCGCCTGCTGCTCGACGGTCCGAACGAGATCGCGCACGACAAGCCGCCGCACTGGACCCGCCAGCTGCTGCAATCGTTCAACAATCCGTTCATCTACGTGCTGCTGGTGCTCACCGCCATCAGCTACTTCACCGACATCTATTTCGCCGAGCCGGGCGATCAGGATTACGTGAAGATCTCGATCCTGACGGCGATGGTCGCGATCAGCGCGCTGCTGCGGTTCTTCCAGGAATTCCGTTCCCTGCGCGCCGCCGAGAAGCTGAAGGCGATGGTGCGCACCACCGCGACCGTGCAGCGCTGCATGAACGACGCGAGCGAGCCGGCCCGCACCGACGTGCCGATGCGCGAAGTCGTCGTCGGCGACATCGTCCACCTGTCGGCGGGCGACATGATTCCCGCCGACGTGCGGCTGCTGTCGTCGCGCGATCTCTTCATCAGCCAGGCAGTCCTGACCGGCGAGGCGCTGCCCGTCGAGAAGTACGACACGCTCGGCTCGGTCGCGCAGAAATCCGCGCATCATCCGCAACCCGCCGCGAACGACGGCGAGGGCGCGCTGCTCGACCTCGCGAACGTCTGCTTCATGGGCACCAACGTCGTCAGCGGCACCGCGCTCGCGGTCGTCGTCGCCACCGGCGAGAACACCTACTTCGGCTCGCTCGCGAAGAACGTCGTCAGCCACAAGCGGATCGAGACGAGCTTCGACCGCGGCGTGTCGAGCGTCAGCTGGCTGCTGATCCGCTTCATGCTGGTGATGGTGCCGATCGTGTTCATGATCAACGGCCTGACGAAGGGCGACTGGCTGAGCGCGCTCACCTTCGCGCTGGCCGTCGCGGTCGGCCTCACGCCGGAAATGCTGCCGATGATCGTAAGCGCGAACCTCGCGCGCGGCGCGGTGGCGATGGCGCGCCGCAAGGTCGTCGTCAAGCGCCTGAACTCGGTGCAGAACTTCGGCGCGATGGATGTGCTCTGCACCGACAAGACGGGNTGCTGCCGATGATCGTAAGCGCGAACCTCGCGCGCGGCGCGGTGGCGATGGCGCGCCGCAAGGTCGTCGTCAAGCGCCTGAACTCGGTGCAGAACTTCGGCGCGATGGATGTGCTCTGCACCGACAAGACGGGCACGCTCACCCAGGACAAGATCATCCTCGAGCACCATCTCGACATCCTCGGCCAGAAGAACGAGGACATCCTGCGGCTCGGCTGGCTCAACAGCTATCACCAGAGCGGCCAGAAGAACCTGATCGACATCGCGATCGTCAACCGCGCGAACGAACTGGGCGAGTGGGTGAAGCCGCAAGGCTACAAGAAGATCGACGAGCTGCCGTTCGACTTCGTGCGCCGCCGCCTGTCGGTCGTCGTCGAGGACGTGCGCGGCGAGCATCTCCTCGTCTGCAAGGGGGCGGTCGAGGAAATGCTCGCGGTGTCGACCCATGTGCAGGACGAGAACGGCGTGCGCCCGCTCGACTTCGTCGCGCGCAAGCGCCTGCTCGAGCAGGCGAACGCCTACAACGAGGACGGCTTCCGCGTGCTGGTCGTCGCCACCCGCACGATCCCGCGCGGCGACGAACGCGAGCAGTACCGCACGGCCGACGAGCGCGATCTCACCGTGCGCGGCTTCCTGACCTTCCTCGATCCGCCGAAGGAATCGGCCGCGCCGGCGCTCGCCGCGCTGCGCGAGAACGGGGTCGACGTGAAGGTGC
>NZ_JAWJWL010000011.1:0-237736 GCF_034721475.1 Burkholderia alba
CAGACCGGCGGTCAGGCGGTTTATGCGTCCGGTGTCGATGGCAGCGGGGTGATCAAGTACGGTTCCCTCGATCTCGCACTGGCGGCGCTCGCCAGGATCCAGGGTACCGCCGGGGTCAGCGAGGTGTCGCTGGACATCATTCAATCCATCAACGAAAAACAATAGGTCGACACTGTCTCGTGAAGGGGAAGGGGCGCGGGCGGCACCGCGCCCCTTTCTTTCGGCGTTGCGGCCGATCGCGGCCGACGGCCCGCGCGGCACGGGCCGGTCCGTCCGCCGCGTCGGTGGGGATCGTCGATTCCGGCGGCCAGGACCGGGGCGCCTTTCCAGGGGAGACGCGCGGCCGGAAGGACCGAGGCGACGGCGGATCGCCGGGTCGGCCGATGGCAGCATGAACGGCAGGTCACCGCATCGGCAGGCAGCGATCGCGGCTCGCGATTCCGGCAGGTTCTCCTTGTCCATCATCACATAGGCTCCGATGTCCATCCTCTGCTCGCGGCGAGGGGCGATGTCACGCGAGCGGAACATCGGCTTTCGCTCTCCACCTGTGCACTTTCGATAAAAAAGGCGGATCGGTGGGCTGCCCAACACAACCGTAAGAATCGTCAGGTAAAAATATAGAGATCCTACTTATTTTCGAGTGGCCTGATTCGGCCGCTCACGAGCACGGAGGATGCCGGTCGCGTAGATCGTCCATGGATCGTCATTCCGGAGGACGGTAGTCGATCGGGCGATCGGTCTATTTATCTAGAAATCCTAAGTAATCAGTAAAAACAGAAGCAGCGAGGCGCGGCCTCCGGGTGCGTCGAGACAGGGCCGCGGAGGCGATTGGCCGCAGCCCGGGACATGCGGATGAGGAGACCAGGCGGGCGCGGAGACATCCGCGCGGAGGTCCGGCGATCGGATGGCGCAAGCGTGTCGCCGGCAATCCGAGGGCGGACTGAGCCATCGATCATCACTACAACAGGAACAGCCCATGAAGAACGATTTGAATCCCAAGAGAAGACGCGTGATGGTGGCCACGGGGCTGGCCGCCTCGGGTGTCGTCACGGCATCGCTGTTCACGCCGGCGAAAGGCGGCACCAGCCAGGGCGGTCTCACTTCCCAGAACATCGGAACACTGGTGCCGGACAAGGGCGACCCGGTTCGCGGGGTGTTTTCGCCGGTGATCGACTGGCCGATGATTCCGATTCACGCGATCCTGACCCGGGACGGGCGGGTGTTGACCTACGGCAGCACCAAGCGCGGCTTCCAGTCGGGGATGTTCTATTACGACGTCTGGTCGCCGTTCCTCGGGTCGGGGCCGGGAGCCCATCAAACCTTGCCGAACAACACGAAAGTCGATCTCTTCTGCAGTTCGCAGCTCACCATGGCGGACGGGACGGTAGGCATCTTCGGCGGAGACGTCACGGTCGGCGCCAGCGACAGCACGGGCTATTCCGTCAACGCATTCACCAATGCATACATCACCGTGTATGACCCGGGCACGGCGGACAGCACCAAGCAGCTGGTCAAGCAGAACAATCAGATGGTGCTGCCGAGGTGGTACTCCACCGCGACGGTGCTGCCCAACAACGAAATCTATCTGCAGGGCGGCACGGGCGGCAACGCCTATCCGGAAATCCGCGGCGTGCCTGACGGCGTCCACCACTTGCTGAACGGCGCCTACACGGGCGGATACGACGATTGGTATCCGCGCAATTTCGTGGGTCCGAACGGCAAGATATTCGGCAAGACCGGCGTGCTGCTTTTCGAGGTGGACCCCAAAGGCAACGGCTCCACCAAGACGCTGAGCCGCACCGCGCCGTACAACCCGTTCGCGGCCGGCAGCCGGGGCGAGGCGGTCGTGATGTTCGCGCCGGGCAGGATTCTCGTGGTCGGCACGGGCGGCGACGCGCGCGCCGCCAGCGTGATCGACATCAACGCGATGGAGGCGACCGGCTCGGGCGCGTCGTCGACGCCCAGCGTGATACCCGCCGTCACGGCCAGCTCGAAACTGAAGCGTCCGCGCACCTGGGGCCATGCGACCGTGCTGCCGAACGGGCAGGTGTTCGTCAACGGCGGGTCGCTGGGCTACAACGAATTGGCGACCAGCAGCTATACCGCCGAGCTTTACGATCCGGCGACGAACAGCTGGAGCGACGGCGCGACGGCCGCGCATTCGCGCATGTATCACGCGACGTCGCTGCTGCTGCCGGACGCGACCGTGCTGACGGGCGGCGGCGGCGCCAGCACGCCGACTTATCCGGGCCCCGAATTTCCCGTCAATACGAATGCGGAAATCTATTACCCGCCGTATCTGTTCAATGCCGACGGAACGCGCGCGACGCGGCCGGTGATCGACCTGGCGCCCGCCACGGCGACGGCCAACGGCACGCTGGCGCTCACCTCGTCCGACGCGGGTTCGATCCGGCGCGTCACGATGGTGAAGACCGGCTCGACCACGCACTCGTTCAACATGGAGCAGCGCTTCATCGAATTGCGCTTCACCCAGCAGGGCGCGCAATTGACCGCCACGTTGACCAACGATCGCCATCAGTTCACGCCGGGCATCTACATGGTCTTCGCGATCAACGCGAGCGGCGTTCCTTCCGTGGCCAGCCTGGTGCGCGTCGATCCGGACCCGGAGATTGCGGCCACGGCGACCCGAACCCTGCGCGTCATGCCGCTGGGCGACGCCATCACGTACGGCTACATCAACCTGCCGGGCACCCAGTACTCGGGGTATCGCGCGCCGCTGCAGGGCTTGCTCGCGAAAGCCAGCATGAACGTCCAGTTCGTGGGGTCCGTCTACCCGGGCAACGGCGTGTACGGCATCGATACCCATCATGAAGGCCATCCCGGCATGCTGATCGCCGACATGGCGGCGAACGCCGCGAACTGGGTGGCGAAGGCGAGACCCGATGTCGTGCTGCTGCAAATGGGCTTCACGGACATGCTGACCAACTATCAGGCGGATACCGCGCAAGCGCGGCTCAGGAAGCTGGTGGAGACCGTTCGCGCATCCGCGCCCGGCGTCAGGATCGTTCTCTCCACGCTTGCGCCGACGCCCGATGCGGCCACGCAGGCGCGCATCGGCAAGTTCAATGCGCAAGTGGCGAGTCTCGCGAGCGAACAGGCCGCGCAGTACCAGGATGTCGTTCTGGTCGACAGCGCGGTCCTGATTCCGAAGGTGGGCGTGGACTATTACGACGCGCTCTACCCGAACGACAACGGCCATACGAAGCTCGCGAAGATATGGTTCGACGGCATCGTTCGCGCGGTGGGGACGTCGGCCGCGAAGCGGGCGACGTGAGTGCGGACAGCGGCATTCGGGCGGCCGCTCCGGATGCTCGGGCGGGGATCGTCGTTCGGATCGCCGCGCAGCGGGCGAAAGCGGGACTGGCACGGCCGGGGATTCACAGGCGGCCGGCGATCGGCGGCTCGAGCGGCAGCCGCACCGTGAGCGGGCCGGCATTGCCGGCCCCGATGATTAGGACTTGAAACGAGGACGTCATGACGATTTTTTCAGGTGCAGCAACGATGTTGATCGCGGCGGCGGCGACTGCCGCGCCGGCGGCTCAGGCGGTGGCGTATTCGATGCCGATGTCCGGCGCGGGTGCGCGGCCGGCCGTGCGGGTGGTCAGGGTGAGCGACGACGCGCAGCGTCCGCCGACGACGCCGGGAGAAGCGCCCGTATCGCGCGACCGGGCTCAGCGGGATCAGGCCGTGATGGAGTTGAAGCGCCGCTTCAATGCGGCGGCCGATCCGGTGACGCATCGCATGTCGCTGGCGGAGGCTCGCCGGACCGGGTGGACGGCGGTTGCCGATCACTTCAGCGAAATCGACGCGTCCGGCAGCGGGTCGGTGGGGTTCGACGACGTCGCGCACTATCTCAGGGCGCGCAGGCATCCGGCGTTCGTCGGCCAATGACGGACGAACGGAAGCGGGCGTTGTCGGTCCGACTGGCCGATGCGACAGTGTTGGACATTTCACGGAGGGACAAACGAATGACAACGTTCTTGCGTTACCGGGGCATCGGCATGGTTGCGCTGGTGCTTTGCGTCAGTGCGTGCGATAGCGCGCCGGTCGCCGGCGGGAAGATCGCGCCGGGTTCCGATCGGGATGCGCATGGCTGCATTCCGTCCGCCGGCTATGCGTGGTGCGAACGCACGGCGAAGTGCGAGCGGCCGTGGGAGCTTGCGAAGGAGCGCGGCTTGCCGTCGACCGCCGACGCGTTCGATCAGTACTGCCGCGCGCCGGCCGGCTCCTGACGGACGGTCCGGCGCGTCCCGGCAGCGAACCGGTGGCCGCGCGTCGTTCCGCCCGCGCCGCGCGGGACGATGTTCAAGGCGGCGGCCGCAGCGGCTGCGCACCCGGAATATCGGGTGCGCCGCGCTGGGCTTCGACCGGCGCCGGCGCGACGGCCGGGTCCGGACTCCAGCTGGTGCCGCCCTGCTTGACCTTCACGGGCGGCAGCGCCTTGACGAGCGGAGCGGCCGGCGGGGACGCCGGGGACGGTGCGGGCGGCGGCGCGGCCCGCCCATCGCCGGACACGGCCGGCGGCGGCGCGGTGTCCGGCGCGACCGGCGCGTCCGGCGAGCGATAGCGCCACAGCCCCAGCGCCGCCGCCAGACCCAACAGCCCCACGGCGATCATCAAGAACCAGCGGGCACGCAGCGTCACCAGCTCACCTGATCGTTCAGCGCCAGCGTGCCGCTGGCCGGCGTCTGACACTGACGGTTGGCGGAGCGGTTCTCCCAACTGACGCTGCCGTCCGCGTTCTTGCGGTAGTACTTGTACTGGATCGCTTGGCCGGCGGGCAGGTTGACGGTGTTGCTCCACACCGGGTAGCCGGCGGGATCGACCGGGATGCCGAGATCGGTGTTCCAGTTGCCGAGCGCGCCGACGCTGCCGGTGACGTAGACCTGCTGACCGGGCTGCGTGCTCGCATTGACGTTGATCGCCACGCTTACCTGGCCGCTCTGGAGCGGCGCCACGCAGTTGTTGTAGCGCGCGCAGACGATCGACGGGATGTCGACGATGCGGCCCGCCTGCATCGAGGCCAGCAGGCTGATGTATTCGCCCATTGCCCAGTTGAGCGGCGCCATCGACTTGGTCGGCTGGCCCGGGGAGTAGCCGGCCGGCGTGGTCACGGCCCAGCCGTCCGGCAGCGTGGTCGAATTCGACCATACCTGCTCCGGCAGGAAGCCTTGCGGCGTGGCCAGTTGCTTGAGCGTGGACAGATACGCCGCGCCGGCCTGGCCGCTGCCCTGGCGCGCGATCTCGTACATGCCGCGCTCGGCGGTGAAGATCGGCCACAGGCGGCCGGCGCCGGTCCCGTCGAAGTCGCTGCCGTCGTTGTGTTCGCCGTAGCCGTCGAAGTTGTAGCGGAACCACGCGTTGGGGGACAGCGCCGGTGTGTTCGGCAGGGCCAGCGACTGCCCCAGCACGCTGTCGTACACCGCGATCGTGTTGACGACGGTGGGATCGGTCGCGCGCTTGACGCCCATGCGGACCAGCTCGAAGAAGCCGCCGTCGACCACGCGCCGCGCGTCGTGATTGCCGCCGCCGTTCTTGACCGCCAGCGTTTGCGCGGTGTCGGGGCCGGCGGTGGGCGCGAAGCTGGCGAGATCGACGCCGCTGCCGGCGCGGCCGGCCGGATTGATCCGCACGTAGTAGCTGCCGTTGCCGAACGAACCGGTGGACGTGTAGGTCCAGGCCGCGACGTTTTCCTGCCAGTAGTCGGCGGTCGCCAGGTAGCGCGCGGCGCTGGCGGTGTCGCCGTTCTGGCCGGCGATGTCGGCGGCCGTGACGAGCCCCGCGATTTCGGCGGCGATGGTCGACGGCGAATAGCCCGAGTTCTCTTCCCAGCGTTCCTGATAGGTCCAGGGGCCGGTGTTGACGATGTAGTCGGCGCTCAGCTTGATCTTCGGCCACAGCGGGTTGAATACGCTCGGGCCCAGGCGCCACGCGAGGATGATCGGCATCGCCTGCTCGTCCATCTGCGTGCCCTGCCAGTAGGGCCAGCCGCTCACCCACGCGTTCTGCGGGAAGCGGCCGATCCGGCTGTAGCCCTGCGCGCAGCCGGAGGCGTTGTATTCGGCGACGCCGCAGTTGCTGGTCTGCTGCAGCGTGTTGAACAGATAGCCGACGACGCTCGACGCGGTCGCGGTGTCGCCGGCGGTGGTCAGCGCGTTGGCGAACTTGAACAGATCGCGCGGCCAGACCAGGTGATAGCCGCCCGCGTTGGCGTCGCCCTGCGTTTCGCCCCAGGGCGTGCCGATGCCGGCGATCATCGCCCCGTTGCTCTTGTCCTGCATGGTCTTGAGCGTCATCGCCGCCAGATAGTAGGCGTTGTCGGCCGCGCCGTTCTGCGTCGACAGGCCGGCCGCATAGGTGTGCCAGGCCGTGTCGTACTGCTGCTGCTCGGCGCTCAGATTGCTGCCGAGCACCGAGCCCGCGTCGCTCAGCGCCTGCGCTTGGCTGCCGCCGAAGCCGAGCACCACGTCGAACGACACGCTGGTGGCGGTGGGGTCGCCGAGATCGAGCCAGCCCATCTGCGCCACGTTGCCGTTGGTCGCCGACGAGAACGTCCAGTCCATCGTCTTGTCGGCGCTGCCGCCGAGCAGGTCGGTCCAGCCGTCGCTTTGCCCGACGAAGCCGTTCGACGTCATGCTCACGCCGTTGACCACCTTCCACGGACGATTGCTCACCAGCGCGGCGTAGCGGCTGTTGTGACTCGCGGCCAGCGCGGTGCCGCCGCCCGATGCCATGGTCTGCGCGGTGTTGTTGCTGCCGGCGTTGTCGAGGTAGGGCTTGGACAGCATGTAGAGGTTGAAATCGCCGACCTTGCGGCCGTTGAGCGCGGTGAAGGTCACGCGCTGGACGATCGCGTTGTAGTTCGGATCGGCGAAGATCACCTTGCGGATCTGCCAGTTGTGCGCGCCGTTGCTGGTCGCCACCTGCCAGCTCATCGTGCGCGCATCGGTCTGGGTGGCGGTGTACGCCTGGAGTTTTTCCTCGTCGACGAAGGTCTTGCCCGCGTCGCCGACCAGGAACTGCAGGTCGATGGATTCGGGCGTGTCCAGCACCGGGTAGTAGACCTCGGACAGGATGCCGCGATACCCGGTGAAGTAGACCCGCGACGCGCCGTTGACCGCGGTGCCCAGGAACGATTTGGCGGCGGGGCCGCGCACCGGCGTCGCGCCCGGCGAGCCGAACGCTTCGGCCGCCGGCGCGGATTGAACCAGGGCGGCGGCCAAGAGGCCCGTCAGCGCCGCCATTGTCATACTGAAGCCTCGCGTCGGCATTTCGTCTCTCTCCGTTATGTATTGTGCTTTGTGTTTTGTCGCCGATTCTGTCGTCGCGCGACGTCTGCTGTATCTCACGAGCGCTCGCGAGCGTCAATCGTTCTGACGTTGAATGACAAACGCGGCGCGCGCTCGACAAAGGCACGCGCGATAGGCGTGTCGCCGGATCGAGGGGAGGGTGGGCGCGAGGCGGAGCACGCCGCCACGCATGCCCGATTGTTTCGCGAACGGAACGGTTCGCCCGCATTGTGCGCAATGCGCGGAGGAAAGCGCGCCGGGCCCGGCGCAAGCGGACGCTGGCCGGAGGTGCGATCCGCGCACGCCGGGAAATCAAGGAATGCTGATCGAATCAATCAGGATGCGGCACCGACGGCGCAGCGATGCGCGTCCCGGCGCCGAGGATTGCCGGGTCTCCGCCGGACGCGGGGCTCCCGGAAGCGCGCCGCGCCGCGCGGGATCAACGCACGACGTCCAGCTCCCGTTTCTGCAGCTCCTTGCGCGCGGCGAGCGGGATGCGCGCATCGTCCCACGCCGTCAGCCACTCGACCTCCTTCTCGGTAAACACCTCGCCGTAGTTGCGCAGCGCGTACTGCAGCGAATCGATGATGTGGTTGCGGATGATCTCGGGCGTGCGCGCATCGTCGAGCACGGATCGGAAGGCTTCAAGCGTGGCCATCGGGTCGCTCCGGGTAAGGGATAACCCGGTTATCGCACGTCAATAGTGATTCGCCAACCCGAAAAAAAAATGCGCCCGAAGGCGCGGCGGATCTCGCTCGCCCGCGCCCGGGCTGCCGGGGCGGCGCGCGGCGCGGGCGATGGGTTGAGCGTCAGTGCGCGATGCCCAGGCCCGGCAGCGTGCGCGTGCCTTCCAGCCTGACCGCGTGCAGCAGCTCGGGCTCGAGCCCGAGCACGCGCAGGATCGTCGGTGCGACCTGGGTCGTGAGAACCGGCGCATCGACCGTGCGGCCGTGACGAAATCCGGCGTACGACACGACGAGGCCCAGATGGCTGTCGTCCGGCGCGTTGCCGCCGTGTTCCTCGTCCTTCTTCTTGCTCGACGTGTAGATCACGCCCGGATTCGGTTGCACGATGATGTCGGGCGTGCGGCCGAACGCCGGATCGCCGAACCGTTCGGCGATGCGCGAGCCGGACAGGATGTACGCCTGCGGGCCGTTCGCGCAGATGCCGGGCGCATTGCAGCCGAGGTTGGCCTTCAGCGTCGAGACCACCGCGTTCAACTGCCCGCGATCGCGCAGCCAGATCAGGCCGACGTCGTCCGTCTGCACGAAGCCGGTGTCGACGAGGCCGCTACCGTCGTTCAGGTTGCCCGTGCGCGTGTTGTTCTGGCCGAAGTTGCCGTTCGGGTCGAGATAGTTGTTCGCTTCGAGCAGCTGCGTCAGCGTGTCGCCGTTCTTCACCAGCTGGGTGTGATCGGTCGGCGACTGGCCGTGCTTCGCGGTCACGATCACCACGGTCGAGTCGTACAGGTTGCGCTGCTTCAACTCGGCGACGATGCGGCCGAGCGCGCCGTCCACGTAGCCGATCGCGTTCGCGACCTCGATGCCCGGCGTGAAGCCGGCGTCGAGATAGCCGCCGCCGGACGCGACCGTCGCCTTCTGCGCGACGCTCAACGTCTGGAAATCGGTGCCGAACACCGTCGGCACGGCGGCGCTCGCCGCGCCCGTCGAATCCTTGCCGTCGATCTCGTTGATCAGCGCCTGCACGTGGTAGTCGTCGAACTTTTCGGTATGCGAATAGAGGTCCGTGTAGTTCGTGTTCGTCGCCGGATCGATCGAGTTGATCTCGGTGCGCGCGAGATCGTCGACACCGTCGCCCGACGGGCCGTTCAGCCAGTCGTAGCCCCACGCGTGCTTGTCGGCCCAGGCGGTGCGCGCGCCGCGGAGATGGCGCTTGACCACTTCGAACACCGTGTTGGTCTTCACGTAGTCGTGCGGATAGACCGAGACGCACCGGCCGTTCACGAGCGCGTGCGGGATCGCCTGCGGGTTGAACGCGCCGCCGCCGTTCAGGTGCACCAGCGCGCCGCCGTTCTCCGCGTCGATGCCGGTCGTTTCGTCGAACACGACGTTCCAGCCTTGCTTGCCGGTGCAGGCCGCATCGGACGGTGCGTACAGCGTGCGGTCGTAGGACACGTCGTAGAAGAGCCCGGCGCTCTTCGGCGAGCCGCCCGTCACGAGCGCGGCGAGACCGGGAAACGAATCCGACAGCCCCGGCGTGTGCGCGTTCGTGTACGTCACGCCCGAGCGGGCGAGCAGCGCGAGGTTCGGGCACGTGTTCGCGCCGACGCAGCGCGCGACGTCCTGTTCGTGCATGCCGTCCACGCTGATCAGCAGCACGCGCTTCGCGCCGTCGCGAGGGGGGGCGCCCTCGCGGCCCCGATCCTGATTCTGAGCGTGCGCGACGCCGCACAGGCTCGCGAACGCCACCACGCTCGCACCGAACAGCGCCCGCCTGCGAATCCCTTTTTCTGCTCGCTTCATGTCATTGACCTCGTTGGTTGGACCGTCGTTGAAACACCCGCACCCGGACACGCAATCTGCGTGGGGAATGCGAATGTGTCGTGACGCCGGGCTTTCGTTTTTCTATCGGGCGGGAGCGCGCGGCCGTGCGGTGCGGGACAGCCGGGTTGTGAGAATTTGTATCCGCGCACGGCGGGCGATGAGGCAGTTGATCAGGATGCCGATGTTGTCGGCGCGATAGCGCGGGCATGCGGAAACATCGGCATGCCCGCGCGTCCGGCTCAATCCGCGGCTTGCCGCGCCTGCGCGCGCCATTGCGCGGGCGTGACGCCGACCAGGCGCTTGAAGGCGCGCTGGAATGCCGCGTCCGACAGATAGCCGACCGCTTCGCCGATCTCGGCGACGGGACGCGCATCCCGCGCGAGCAGCCGGCTCGCCAGCGCCATCCTGATTTCCGCGAGCACGTCGCTTGCCGAGCGGCCGATCGCGTCGTCGAAGTGCCGCACGAAGGTGGCGCGCGACATATGGCAGAGCGCGGCGAGCTCCGGCAGCGTCCACGGCTTGCCCGGCTGCTCGAACATCGCGTCGAGCGCGGGTTGCAGACGCGGCCGTTGCGCGAGCGACAGCAGGCCCCCCGGCGGTGTGGGGCCGGCACTCGCGTAGCGCAGCGTGAGCGCGAACAGCGCGCCCGACAGCGCGGCGACGAGCGTATCGCTGCCCGGCCCGCGCTCCAGCGATTCCTCGCGCATCAGACCGATCAGGCGGGCGAGCCGCCCGCCGCGCGCCGCCGTGCCGGGCGCGTGCGCCGCGTCGCTGTGCACGAGCAGCCGCGCGGGCAGATCCTGGCGCCACAGCTGCCGGGGCATGGCCGGCAGCAGGAAGCGGCCGCACAGGATGTCGGCTTCGGGACCGTCGCCGTCGTTCGTCACGATCTCCAGCCCGGCTTCGTCGCGAACCTGCGCCGCGCGCGGCGCGGCGTCGCTGCCGTCGCGAAGCGCATGCGGGATGCCGGACGGGAACAGTACGATGTCGCCCGCGCGCATCCGCAGCGGCGGGGCGAGGCCGTCCTCGATCAGCGCGTCGCCGCTCAGCAGCACGTGGTAGGGAATCTCGCGCTCGCCCGACACGGGATGGTCGAGGCGCCACGGGGCGCCGAAGTGGCAGCGCGTGTCCACGCGGCCGCTGACGGGCATCAACGCAAGCAGACGGCTGAGCAGATCCATGAGCGGTGGATGAGATGATTGAGCATGAATTGGCGATATTGTGGCATTAAAAAGATCGGGATGTCGGCCTAGACTGATTTCCATACCGCCTGACCTGGCGGGTCGAACGGAAACCCCTTCTCAAGGAGATGCACGATGTCCCGACTGACGACCCTCAATCCCGCCGACGCCACGGGCGCCGCCGCCGACGTATTCGCGAAGATCCGCAAGGCGATCGGCAAGGTGCCGAACGCCTATGCGACGATCGGCACGCACAACCCGGATGCGCTGGCCGCGATGCTGGCCGTCGATGCCGTGGTGGCGGCCGGCTCGCTGTCGAAGGCCGAGATCGAGACCGTGCGGCTCGCGGTCAGCGAGGCGGCGGGCTGCGACTACTGCGTGGCCGCGCATACGCTGGCAGGCAAGTTCGCGGGACTCGCGCCGGACACGATGAAGCAGATTCGTCACGGCGAAGCGACGGGCGACGCGAAGCGCGACGCGCTGGTGCGGTTCGTGCGCACGCTGGTGCAGACGCGCGGCACGGTGCCCGCCGACGCGCTCGACGCGTTTCGCGCCGCAGGCTACGGCGAACGGCAGGTGATCGACGTGGCGCTTACGATCACGGCGATCACGTTCACGAATCTCGTGAATCGCACCAACGATACCGATCTGGATTTTCCGGCGGCGGATTGAGCGGGCGGCGGCCGGACGCCTTTGCGCGGTAACGAACGGGGAAGGACGAGACCGCCGGGCGACGGGCGACGGGCGACGCGAGGCCGTCGCGGCGGCCCGCGCCGGCGCGCGTTCAAAGCGACCAGGCGGCGTTCTGCAGCACGATCCGGTAGCCGTCCGGATCCTCGAACGTCAGGCCGTCGCGATCCCAGTACGGATTCTCGGCGGCGCGCGGTTCCGCGCCGAACGCGCGCACGCGCGCGACCGCCGCGCGCCATGCGTCGCGATCCGGCAGATAGAGGACCAGCAGGTGTTCGGGGGTCGGGGCGTGGCGGACCGTCACGCCGCGCTGGTGAGTCAGTTCGAGGTGCCACTGGAGGCCCGGCTTGCCGAGCATCACGCCGTCGAAACCGGCGTGGTCCTCGAAGCGGGCGAGGATGTCGAGGCCCAGCGCCTCGGTGTAGAAGCGGACGGCGGCGGCCAGATCGTTGGTCGGCCGGGCAACGCGCAGAACCGGGGCATGCATGGCGGCGCTCCTGACGGGAAAGGAAGGGGAAGCCCGGCACCCAGCATAGCGAATCGCGGGCAGTTCCGCCGCCGCCGCGCGGGGCGCGCCGCGGCCCCTGCCGCCGGCAGCGCGCCGGGGCTTACTTGGCGGGCGTTGCGAGGCCGTTCTGCAGCAGCTCGGTCAGGAGGCCGGTCATGCCGTCGGGATGCGTTGCCGCGCGGTCCTTCAGTTGCGCGACCAGTTCGCCGTTCAGCTTGCATGCGAACGGCACGAGGCCTTGTGCCTGGTCGAGCTTGCGGCGTTCGCGGCGGTCGAGCGCGGGTTCTTCCGCCCCCTTGCCGAATCGCGCGGAGCTGCCCTGCTTCATCGCCTGGGTCAGCTTCAGTGCCTTGTTTTTCTCGAGATCGGTTTTCTTCATTGTCATGGCGGACGCCTTTTACGTAAATGTGTGCGATTGTACGCATCGCGCCGCGCGGCGCACACTTGCCGCGCCGCGGGCCGGGAGCGCGACGGCCATGCGCGAGGGTTCCGGCGGCCGGCTTGCGCCGTCCCGCCGGCCGCGCGGCGGGCGCGCCACGGGTGGCCCGCCTATCCTGCCCGCCCGATGTCGGCCGGCCGGCAGAGGCCTCGGCCCGCATTGCCGGATACAATTCGGCAGCTTCCGATTTCCTGACCCGATCCATTCATGGCCACACCACCTCGCGCCTTCCTGCTGGGCCCCCTGCTGAAAGGCGTTTCCCGCTCGTTCTATCTGACGCTGCGCGTGCTTCCCGAAGGGATGCGCGACCCGATCGGTCTCGCCTATCTGCTCGCGCGCGCCGCCGACACCATCGCGGACACGTCGTTGATCGCACCCGAGCAGCGGCTCGCGCTGCTGCTGTCGCTGCGCGCTCAGGTGAACGGCTCGCCCGATCCCGCGGCGCTGCGGCGCATCGCGGTCGAGGTGGCGGGGCAGCAGACGCAGTCCGATGAAAAAACCCTGCTCGAATCGCTCGAACCCGCGCTCGCGATCCTCGCGCAGTTCGGCGCGGCCGATCGCGCGGCGGTGCGCGGGATCGTCACGACGCTGACGGAGGGCATGGAATTCGATCTGCGCACCTTCCCCGACGAAACGTCGGGCCGGATCGTCGCGCTGCGGCGCGTCGCGGAGCTGGACCATTACACGTACATGGTCGCGGGATGCGTCGGCGAATTCTGGACGAAGATGACCTACGCGCACCTGCCGGGCGTGCTCGCCGCGCACCCGGACACGATGATGGAGCGCGGGATCCGCTTCGGCAAGGCGCTGCAACTGACCAACGTGCTGCGCGATTGCGGCAAGGACTTGCGCATCGGCCGCTGCTATCTGCCGACGGAAATGCTCGACCGGTTCGGCCTCGCGCCCGGGGATCTGCTGCGGCCGGATGCATCGACGCGCGCGCGGCCGCTGCTGGTCGAACTGGTGCGCATGACGCTCGCGCACTTCCGCGCGGGCGTCGATTACACGTTCGCGATTCCGGGGCATTCGGTGCGGTTGCGGCTCGCGTGCCTGTGGCCGATCCTGATCGGTCTCAAGACCCTGGTGCTGCTCGTGTCCAACGACGGATGGCTCGACCCCGCGCGGGTCTCGAAGGTGAAGCGCAACGACGTGTACCGGATCGTCGCGTGCTCGCTGCCGCTGGCGGCGTCGAACGGCCTGCTGCGGATCTGGATCGAGCGGCTGATCGCCGACGTCGAGGCGCGGATCGGCGGCTGAATGCGGGTTGCCGCCAGCGTTCCCATCCGCCGCGGAAGGGCGCGGCCGACGCGGAACCGCGCGCCTTCGAGCAGCGCTCGAGCGCGCGTTCGCCTTCGAGCGAAACGAAAGAGGCCGGCGCGGCGGCCATGCTTGAACGTGCGCGGCCCGGCCCCATCTGCGTGGCGGCCATCCCGGCCCTTCGCGATACGACCAAGAGGACTTTCACATGCGTTTGTTGCTCGCCTTGCTGCTGCCCTGGCTGCAATTCTTCACGATCGGCCGTCCGTTCGCGGGCCTCGTCTGCCTGATCCTGCAGATCTCGCTGATCGGCTGGCTGCCCGCCGCGATCTGGTCGGTGTACGCGTTGAGCCAGTACAAGACCGACCGGAAGATCGAACACGCGCTGCGCACGCGCTGACGCCGGCGGCGGGCGCGCCGACGCGCGCGCCTACTTCACCGCGAACAGCGTCAGGTTCATGAAGATCTTGAACGCGTAGCCGAGCGTCAGGGCGCCGGCCACGCCGCCCGCCCACAGGACGACGCACCACGCCCAGCCGGGCAGCCGGCGCGCGCCGGCGCGCGGCTCAATGGTGGTAGTAGTGCTGGTCTTCATGACGCACCTTGCCTCGGAACACCCAGTAACCCATCGTGGTGTACGCGATGATGATGGGCAGGATCACCGCGGCGCCGACCAGCGTGAACATCTGGCTCGAGCGCGGCGCGGCCGCCTCCCACAGCGTCACGCTTTGCGGAATCGCATACGGCCATAAGCTCACCAGCAGGCCGACATAGCCGAGCAGCACGAGCAGCAGCGCCAGCACGAACGGCGTCATGTCGTGACGGTCGCGCACCGCGCGATACATGAACACCGCGCATGCCGCGACCAGGAACGGCACCGGCAGCAGGCGCCAGAACAGGCCGGAATCGAACCAGCGCTGCGCGATCGACGGATCCTGCATCGGCGTCCACAGGCTGACGACCGCGATGAAGCTCAGCAGCACGACGGTCAGCGGCCACACGACGCGATGCAGGCGGCGCTGCAGATCGCCTTCCGTCTTCGCGACCAGCCAGCAGCAGCCGAGCAGCGCATAGGTGGCGATCAGACCGAGGCCCGTCAGCAGGCTGAACGGCGTGAGCCAGTCGAACGCGCCGCCGGCGAACTGGCCGTTCTCGACGGGAATGCCCTGCAGGAACGCGCCGAGCGCGACCCCCTGAAAGAAGGTGGCGCCCGTCGAGCCGCCGATGAACGCGAGATCCCACAGATGCTTGGTGCGGCGCGCCTTCGCGCGGATCTCGAACGATACCCCGCGGAAGATCAGGCACACCAGCATGAAGATCAGCGGCAGATACAGCGCCGACAGCACGGTCGAATAGACCATCGGGAACACGGCGAACAGGCCGGCGCCGCCGAGCACGAGCCAGGTTTCGTTGCCGTCCCAGACGGGCGCGACCGTGTTCATCATCAGGTCGCGCTCCTTCTCGTCCGGGAAGAACGGGAACACGATGCCGATGCCGAGATCGAAGCCGTCCAGCACGACGTACATGAACAGGCCCAGTGCGATGATCGCGGCCCAGATGACGGTGACATCCATTTTTCTACCTCGTTGGCGTGGGCGGTCAGGCCGCGTCGATCAAGTGGTTCGTCGCCGACAGCGGGCGGCGGCCGGTGTGGTCGGGGCGGCTGTCGGGCGCGTCGCCCGACGTGTCGCCGGGCAGCGCGGGGCCGGCCTTCATCAGCTTCAGCATGTAGTAGACGCCGGTGCCGAACACGAGGAAGTACACGACCACGAAGGTCATCAGCGACAGGCCGACCTGCTGCGTCGACAGCGGCGAGACGGCCTGCGACGTGCGCATCACGCCGTACACGACCCACGGCTGGCGGCCCACTTCCGTCGTGACCCAGCCGGCGAGCAGCGAGATGAAGCCGGTCGGTCCCATCGCGAGCGCGCAGCGCTGAAACCACTTCGATTCATAGAGCCGGCCGCGGCGGCGCAGGAACCACGCGGCGAGCGCGAGGCCGATCATCGCGAAGCCGAGCGCGACCATGATGCGGAAGCTCCAGAACACCACGGTCGAGTTCGGCCGGTCCTCCGGCGGGAATGCCTTGAGGCCGCGGATCTCGCCGTCCCAGCTGTGCGTGAGGATCAGGCTGCCGAGATGCGGAACCGACACCGCGTAGCGGGTGGTTTCGGCCTTCATGTCGGGAATGCCGAACAGGTTGAGCGAGGTGCCGCCGGGTTCGGTTTCCCACAGGCCTTCGATCGCCGCGATCTTCGCGGGCTGATGCTTGAGCGTGTTGAGGCCGTGCTGGTCGCCGATCACCGCCTGCAGCGGCGCGAGTACCAGCAGCAGCCACAGCGACATCGAGAACATCTTCTTCACGGCCCGGTCGCGGCGGCCCTTCAGCAGGTGCCATGCGGCGGTGGCCGCAACCACGAGCGCGGCGACGATGAACGCGGCGACCGCCATGTGCGCGAGGCGATAGGGGAACGACGGATTGAAGACGATCTGGAACCAGTCGGTCGGCACGACCTTGCCGTCGACGATCTCGAATCCTTGCGGCGTCTGCATCCAGCTGTTCGACGCGAGGATCCAGAAGGTCGAGATCAGCGTGCCGATCGCGACCATCAGCGTCGCGCCGAAGTGCGCGCGCGGGCTGACCTTGTTCCAGCCGAACAGCATGATGCCGAGGAAGCCGGCTTCGAGGAAGAACGCGGTCATCACCTCGTACATCAGCAGCGGCCCGGTGACGGACCCCGCGAAGCTCGAGAATCCCGACCAGTTGGTGCCGAACTGGTAGCTCATGACGACGCCGGACACGACGCCCATGCCGAACGCGACCGCGAAGATCTTCGACCAGAACAGGCACAGGGTTTTGTAATGCGGCTTGCCGGTCTTGAGCCAGCGATATTCGAGTACCGCGATGAAGCTGGCGAGTCCGATGCTCAGCGCGGGAAAGACGATGTGGAATGAGACTGTGAAGGCGAATTGCAGGCGGGCCAGATCTAGGGCCGAGAATGCGGTTTCCATACGAGTAGACCGAGGCTGACGACACCCGCCGGCGGGGCTGCCGGCGGACCCCGCGCCGCGCGCGAGAAGGGTGGGCGCCAGGGTTGAGCCGAGTATGGCCGACCGTGTTGCGGTGCGAAATGCGCCAACTCGTCGCAGAGGTCGAGCGCCGCCGCAAGCAAGCCTGATCTAAATCATTGATTGGCATCAAGTTTGATCCACCTGGTTACTCCGTTGACACGGACGGCGGATCGGCTCGGCTGCGGCAATACACCGCGCCGCAGCAGAGCGGGTCAGACGCGGCGCGCGTCGTCGAGCAGGCAGTCGAGCAGCGCGCGGCCGCGATGGGTGAGGTGCAGCACCGATGCGTCGCCGTCGCGCTGGTCGAGCGCGACGAGCCGGTAGCGCGCCAGCGCCGCGAGATCGTCGTCGAGCAGATGCGCGGGGCGGGGCATGTCCTTCAGCAGCAGCAAGGCCGCGAGTTCGTGGTGGCTCAACATCGATACGCTCCTTCACGGACGGGCAATAGTGAAGAGACTAGCGGGCGAATCGGACGGCCGGGCTACAGCCGTGTTGCCGGACGTTACCTCGTAACGTCCGGGACCGGCCGCAGGCTCCCGCACGCGCGCTTCGTCACGGCGATCATATCCGGCAACACGATGCCCGGCGGCGATGCGGCGCGAACGATGCATCAGTCCGCACTGAGACAATCGACGCAGCGTGGAGCGCCGGCCGCCTGGCGCGGCGCGCACGACATTCGCTCCTTGTGCAATTATTCGATCGAAAACCCGTCAATCGATATGCATCAAAAGAGAAATTATAAAAATTCGGATCGACACATATTTGTCGAATTCCGGATTGAGCATCGGTATCGGTATTCGCTGCTTTTTCCTTACACTTTTTATCAATCGTTACTATTTGTCATGTAGCGAACAGTTGATCAAACAGGCTAGTGGCTTACTTCTATACGTGTGTAGTTGGCCTGAACAACCCTTGACTTTTCCGTATGAAGGCGCGGGGTTGAAGATCGAAGGCGGCGGAGATCCCGCTGGCTTCCGGTCGTGGTGTCGCCGGGTGTTTCGCCTGAGGCGCTTGCCGGAGCGAACTGGCTATCAGCCAGCAGGAGCGGGGGCCGGTGCGGGCCGCGAACAGGGAACGGGTTCGGTCCGAAGGGGCCGTGTCCGGGGGATACGCCTGCGCGTTTGCGTGCACGAACGCGCCGGATGTCTGCTGCCGAGCGAATGAAGGATCGCGAGCCGCGACGGGTGTCGGGACGCTCATGATGGCCAGGCGGCGACGCGTCTTCTCGGCGTCTCGCCGGGGACGAATATCGACTCGAATTTCGAATCGGATAATCGAAAACATATCGATCCGAGCCGAATTCCATTGCGCATATGATCAATGCGCATCGGTTAACTTGTTTAATTTCATTAATAAAAATCAATATCGATATTTTTTGTAATGTCGACGTGTCCGGTTGATCAAACCAATATTATTTAGGATGGCGAATAATGAGAGAAATTGCGGTGGTGGGGATGGCCTGCCGGTTTCCAGGGGGAATTGACGATCTCGACGGCTTGCTGGCGGCGCTGCGCGCGCGTCAGGTGACCGCGGGGCCGGTGCCGGCGGACCGGTGGGATGCGGCGCGCTACTACGCGGCCGACGAGGGGGCGAAGGGCAAGGCCTATGTCGACAAGGGCAATTTCCTGAGCCAGGACGTCCGGTCGATGGATGCGGAGTTCTTCGATCTGCCGCCGCGCGTCGCGGAGAATCTCGATCCGCAGCAGCGGCTTCTGCTCGAACTGATCTGGGAGGCGTTCGAGAACGCCGGGCTCGATCTGCCCGCACACGCCGGCCGGAAGGTGGGGGTCTATGTCGGCGGCTTCATGCTCGACCACATGATCACGCTGATGCAGGTGACGAATCGCACGCGTCACAACGCCAACACGGCGGCTGGCATGATGATGACGATGCTGGCCAACCGCCTGTCGCATGCGTTCGACCTGCGCGGGCCGAGCCTGTCGATCGACACGGCCTGTTCGTCGTCGCTGGTCGCGTTCAGCTACGCGTGCCGCGACATCTGGTCCGGCGAGTGCGACATGGCCGTGGTCGGCGGCGCGAACGTCATGACGCGCCCCGAGTATCCGATCGGCATGTGCAAGGGGCAGTTCCTGTCGCGCGACGGGCAATGCAAATCGTTCGACGCCCGGGGTGACGGCTACGGCCGCGCGGAAGGCGGCGGCATCGTGGTGCTCAAGACGCTTGAACGGGCGCTGGCCGACGGCGACACGATCCTCGCGACCGTCGCGGGCGCGGGCGTGAATTCCGACGGCCGGACCCCCGGCATCTCGATGCCGAGCAGCGAAGCGCAAGGCCTGCTGATCCGGGACGTCTGCGACCGGTTCGGGATCGATCCGGCGCAGGTGCGCTACGTCGAGTGCCACGGCACGGGCACGGCGGTCGGCGATCCGATCGAGGCCGCGTCGATCGGATCGGTGTACGGCGCGAACCGCCACGGCGACGCGCGCGTGGTGCTCGGTTCGATCAAGAGCAACATCGGTCATCTGGAGGCGGGCGCGGGCATTGCCGGCGTGATCAAGGCGGTGCTCACCCTGATGCATCGCGAGGCGTTCGCGCTCGGCAACCTGCAGACTCCGCATCCGGGCATTCCGTTCGAGGAGATCGGCGTCCGCCTGGCCGACGCGCCGATTCCGCTCGCCGCGCCCGGCGAGCCGTTTCTCGTCGCGGTCAACTCGTTCGGCTACGGCGGCACCAATGCGCACGTGGTGCTGCGCTCGGCGCCGGCCGCCGAACCGGCGCGCGCCGGGGCGGCGGAGCGGCCTGCCGGCCATCCGCTCTATCTGCCGCTGTCGGCGCGCGGCGCCGCGGCGCTCAAGACGCTGGCCCGTCGCTACGACGAGCACCTGGCGGCGTCCGGCGACGATCTCGCGGACCTGCTGCATTCGGCCGCGTTCCATCGCGCGCCGCTCAGCCACCGGGCTGTCGTGACCGGCGCCGATCGCGCGCAGTTGCGGCGCGGGCTCGATGCGCTGGCGCAGGGCGAGCAATCGGCCGAGGTCGTCTCCGGCCGGCAGGCCGCGCTCGGCCGCACGGACCCGGTCTGGGTGTTCACCGGCATGGGACCGCAATGGTGGGCAATGGGCCAGGAGCTGTATCGCGACGAGCCGCTGTATCGGGCGACGGTGGACGAAGCGGACCAGATCTTCCAGCGGATCGCGGGCTTTTCCATCGTCGCGGAGATGCTCAAGAGCGAGGCCGAATCGCAAATCGTGCGCACGGCCTACGCGCAGCCCGCGAACTTCATGATCCAGTGGGGGCTCGCCGCGCTGCTCGGCGCCGCGGGGGTGCGGCCCGGCGCGGTGGTGGGCCACAGCGTCGGCGAGGTCACGTCGGCGTGCGTGAGCGGCGCGCTGAGCCTGGAGGACGCGCTGCGCGTCAGCTACGAGCGCAGCCGCCTGCAGGCGCTCACCGCCGGCACCGGCAGCATGCTGGCCGTCGGGCTCGGCGTGAGGGAGATGGAAGCGTGGCTGGCGCCGTTCGCCGGGCGCGTCGAGATCGCGGCGGTCAACGGACCGAACACCCTCACGCTGTCGGGCGAGACGGCGGCGATCGAAGCGCTGGCGAAAGCGCTGAGCGCGCACGAAGTGTTCAATCGCCAGCTGGCGGTCGAGGTGCCGTATCACAGCCATCTGATGGACCCGATCCTCGACGAGCTGAGTGCGTCGCTGCGGCCGATCGTGGCCCGCGAGCCGTTGCTGCCGCTGGTCTCGACGGTGACCGGGCGGCGCGCGACGGGGCCGTCGTTCGGCGCCGACTACTGGCCGCTGAACGTGCGCCAGCCGGTTGCCTTTCTGGACGCGATCCAGTCGCTGCTCGACGACGGTTTCGTGACGTTCGTCGAGATCGGCCCGCATCCTGTCTTGTCGAGCGCGCTGCGCGACTGCGCGAAGCAGCATGCGAAGGAAATCCGCGTGGTCGAAACGCTGCGTCGCAACGAGCCCGAGTGCGCGCGCGTGCATCGCACCGTCGCGCAGGTGTTCGCGAGCGGCTGCGCGATCGACTGGGCCCCGCTCAACGGCGCCGGCCGCTTCGCGGCGCTGCCGAACTATCCGTGGCAGCGCGAGCGCACGTGGCTCGAGACCGAGCGCGCGATGTATCAGCGCGTGAGCCCCACCGATCTGCCGCTGCTCGGCTGCGAACAACATCCGGCCACCGACGTGTGGGTCAACGACCTCGAACACCAGGCGCTCGCGTTCCTGAAGGACCACGTGATCTCCGGCGTGCCGATCATGCCGGCGGCGGGGTATGTGGAAACCCTGCTGGAGGTCGCGGCGGCGGTGCATCCCGATGCGCCGGGCTGGCGGATCTGCGACGTGGAGATTCGCGCGCCGCTGGTGATTTCGAACGATCGCGCGCTCGACTATGTGTCCCGCTGCGCACGCGACACGGGGCACGTGTCGATCCGCAGCGTCGAGAGCGGCAAGGTCGGTGAAGGTCAGTTGCATCTGACGGGCCAGGTGGGCGCGCTGCAGGCGGCGGAGACCCGGCGCATCGATCTGGCCGCGCTGAAGGCGTCGCTCGACGCGGGGCAGGCGCCCGAGGCGTTCTATCTCGGGCTGTCGCGCCTGGGCCTGCAGTACGGGCCGAGCTTCCGGGCGGTGCGCGCGCTGTACGCGGGCGGGTCCGGCGGCCGGGTGCTGGCGCTGATCGAATGCCCCGACGATCTGTCGGGCGTGGGATATCGCGCGCAGCCCGCGATGCTCGACGCGTGTTTCCAGGTGCTGGTCGGTCTGCTCGACGGCAACGACGCGACCTATCTGCCGACGGGCTTCAAGGAACTGCGGCTGCTCGTGCCGGCGCTGCCCGCGCGCTACTGGTGCGAGGCGGTGCAGGTTCGCTCCGGGCCGGCGCACGTCGACGCCGATCTCACCCTCTGCGACGACGCCGGCACGGTGCTCGCCGTGATACGCGGGATGCGCGTGACGGCATCGTCGACGAAGCTCGCGCGCACCGACGCGTTCGGCGATCCGGTGAAGCTGCAGATGGCGCGCTACGAATGGAGCGACGCCGGACACCTGTCCGAGCCCAAGCGGCTCGGCCACTGGCTGGTGGTCGAGGACGACGCGAGCCGCTCGCTCGCCGACCGGATCGCGTCCGGCCTGGAGGGCTTCGGCGCGCGGGTCTGCGCGCGGCTGCGCGCCGGGTCCGTGTTCGGCGTTCAGGGCGAACGGACGACCGTGCGCGTCGACGTGGCGGGCGACGTCGAGCAGGCGCTCGCCGCCGCCGGCCCGGTGGACGGGGTCGTGTTCGTGCACGGCGGACAGGCGCTGCTCGAAGGCGAGGATCCGACCGGAACGGGCGCGCTGCTGTTCATGCTGGCGGTGACTCGGCAACTGGCGGGCCTGCCGGCGGCGCAGCGGCCGCGCGCCTACGTCGTGACCCGCGACGCATTCAAGGTGACCGACAGCGATCCGCCGGTACAGCCCGCGCAGACGGCATTGAACGGCTTCGCCCGCGTCGCCTTCAACGAGATCGACGGGATGCGCTTCGGCACGGTCGACCTGCCCGCGCTCGCGACCGAGGGCGACGTCCGCGCGGGCGTGCTGGAACTGGTGTGCGACGCCGCCGAGGACGAAGTCGCGATCCGGCGGGGCCGCCGCTTCGCGAGCCGTCTCGACGTGAATCCGTGGTTGACCGAGCCGCTGGTCGAAGCGCTGCCGCTGACCGGCGAGCGCGCGGTGCGGGTGCGCGGCGCCGACGAGCTGGACGGCAGCCCGGGCAGCGTCAAGCTGATCGAAGTACCGCGCGGGCCGCTGCATGCCGGCGAGATCGAATTGCGGGTCGAGCGCGTCGCATTGACGATGCGCGGATTGCGCACGTCGAACGGCCAGACGCTGGACCGGGATCACGTGGAAGTGATCGGTACGGTGGCGGGCATCGGCGCGGGGGTGGTCGACCTGCGCGTCGGGCAGCGCGTCTACGGTCTCGCGCCCGCCGAGTTCGCCAGCCATCTGCGCGGGCCGCGTTCGGCGTTTCACGTGGTTGAGCTGGAGGCCGGCGTCGACGATGCGCGGCTGCTGTTCGTCGCGGTACGCGAGGCGGTCGCGGAGCGCCTCGCCGAGCAGGCCGATCTCGATGCGGGCGCGCACGTGCTGGTCGAGGCCGACGAACTCGGCCTGGCGGTGGACGCGGCGCTGCGCCGGCGCAGCATCCGTACCACGCTGCTGGGCGCGCCGGGCGCGGCGGTGCAGGAGGCGGTGGGACAGATGCTGGAGCCGGCCTCGCACGCGGCACTGGAGGCGGCCGTGCTCGACGGCACCGGCGGGCGGGGCTTCGATGCCCTCGTCGGCCCGATGGCCGCGTGGGCCGACCGGTTCGGCTGGCGCGCGCTCGCGACGGGCGGCGTGCTGATCGACACCGAGCCGTACACGCGCCCGTTCACGGTGCCGCGCGCGGCGTCGTCGATCGTGCGGGCGGATCTGTCGGTGCTGACGCAGCGCGCCGACCGCTTCGCGGCGGCGCTGCGCCGGGCCGTGGCGCGCGCCGGGGCCGGCGGCTGCCCGCCGACGGACAGCCTGTCGGTGTCGATCGCCGATCTGGCGACGAGAAAGCTCGCGCTGCCCGACGCGGACATCCCGCTGATCGTGGCGTTCGACGAGAGCGCCGAAGCGCTTCAGGTACAGGTCCTGCAAACGGCGGCGTTCAAGCCCGATGCGAGCTACCTGGTCACCGGCGGCTTCGGCGGGTTCGGCCAGAAGACGGCGCGCTGGCTGGTGGCGCGCGGCGCGCGGCATATCGTGCTGGCCGGGCGCACCGGCGCGGACACGCCCGAGCGCGCCGCGTTCGTCGCGGACCTGCGTTCGCGCGGCGCGACCGTGCTGTGCGTGAGCGCGGATCTCGCCGACGAACGCGAGGTGCGCAAGCTGTTCGCGGCCATCGCGGAGGCGGCGCCGCCGTTGCGCGGCGTGTTTCATTCGGCGGCGGTCATCATCGACGAACCGATCGTCGACCTGGATCCGCGGCATCTGTTGCAGGTGATGCGCAGCAAGGCGGAAAGCGCGCGGCTGCTGCACGTGGCGACGCGCGCGATGCCGCTCGACCATTTCGTTCTGTACTCGTCGATCGCCAACCTGGTCGGCAACAGCCGTCAGGCCAGCTACGTCAGCGCGAACGGCTTTCTCGACGGGCTCGCGTGGCACCGGCGCGCGCTGGGGCTGCCGGCGACCAGCATCAACTGGGGGGCGATCGCCGACGTCGGCGTGGTCACGCGCGACGAAAAGCTCGAACAGTTCATGCGCTACATGGGGCTGCGCGGCATGGAGTCGGCGGAGGCGCTCGACTGGCTCGAACGCGCGATGCGGCGCGGCGTGACGCAGCTCGGCATCACGCTGATCACGAGCTGGGCGGATTGGGGGCGCTACGAGACGCTGGCGGACCGGTCGTCGCGCTATGCCGACCTGATCGCCGCCGACGCGCAGGCGAACGGCGACGCGGGCGATCTGTTGCGGGTGGAGCTGGCCGCGTTGCCGGCCGCCGATCGCTTCACGGTGCTGGCGAGCCTGATCGCGTCGCTGATCGCCGACGAACTGGAGACGGCGGCGGACGCGATTCCGGTCGACCGGCCGATTCTCGACCTCGGCGTCGATTCGTTGATGGCGACCGAGATCCAGTCGCTGTTGCGCCGCGATCTCGGCATCACCGTGTCGGTGCTCGAGATTCTCGACGACCTCACGATTCGCGCGATCGCGGACAAGGCGCTCGGCAGCTTCGGTCTCGGCGAGGCAGCGGACGGCGCGGCCGTGCCGCGAGTCGAAGCCGCCTGAGCGCGAACCGGACCCGCCCATGAAAGGAGATTCGAGCATGAAACCAGAACTGCACGTCGAGCGCCTGCGCGCCAGCCTGCTCGGCAAGCCGCGCGCGGGGGACGACGACGCGATCGTGCCGCGCGCCGCGTCGGCCAAGGTGAAGATCGGCCCGGAGCATTACGACTTCGCGCACTTCCCCGAATTGCGCGAGTACGCGAATACCCGCTGGTACTACGACAAGCAGGGGTACGAGTGGAACATGTACCGCGAGCACGCGGGCCTCGCCGGCGCGGAGATCGAGATCGCGGGGCGCAAGGTCGTCAATTTTTCCTCGTACAACTATCTCGACCTGTCCGGCGACCTTCGGGTGCGGGCCGCCGCGAAGCACGCGATCGACGTGTACGGCACCTCGACCGGCTCCGGCCGGATCATCACCGGCGAGATTCCGCTGTACGGCGAGTTCGAGCGGATGCTGAGCGAGGTGCTGGGCGTCGAGGACGCGATGCTCGGCGTGAGCGGCTACGGCACCAACGTCGCGGCGATCGGCTATCTCGCGCGCAAGCAGGACCTGGTGCTGTACGACGAGCTGGTGCACAACAGCATGCTGACCGGCGCGAAGCTGAGCGGCGCGCGCCGCTTCGCGTTCGCGCACAACGACTACGACGCGCTGGAGCGGCTGCTTGCCGAACATCGCGGCCATTTCGAGCGCGTGCTGATCCTGACGGAGGGCGTGTTCAGCATGGACGGCGACATTCCCGACATCCCGCGCCTGATCGACATCAAGCGGCGCCATCAGGCGCTGCTGATGGTCGACGAAGCGCATTCGATGGGCGTGATCGGCCCGCGCGGGCTGGGCGTGGTCGATCACTTCGGACTCGACGGCACGGACATCGACATTCACTACGCATCGATGAGCAAAGCCTTCGCGACGGTCGGCGGCTATGTCGCGGGCAGCAAGGAACTGATCGCGATGCTCAAGCACTATGCGCCGGGGCTCGGCCTCTACGCCGCGCCGCTCACGCCGTCGAACGCGGCGGCCGGGCTGGAGGCGCTGCGCATCATGCGCGCGGAGCCGCAGCGCGCGCGGCGCGTCGTGGAGAACGCCGACTACTTCCGGTCGCGCGCGCAACAGGCGGGCCTCGACATCGGCATGAGCCACGGCTCGGGCGTCGTGCCGATCATGCTGCCCGACGCGGAGCTGGCGCTCTGGCTGACCGCGCAGCTGTTCGACCGGCAGATCTTCACGTTCCCGATGATCTTTCCGGTGGTGCCGCGCGATGCCGCGCGTCTGCGCTTCTTCATCAACACGGCGCACACCCGCGAGCACATCGACACGACGATCGACCTGCTCGCGGCGCTGAAACAGCGGGCGCCGGCCAGCAAGGGGTTGATTTGAAGCAGATCCGTTTCAGTGCCTTCGGTTCCCCCGCGCTGGCGGCCCGTTGCTGCGACGTCGACGATCCCGGTCCGCCGTCGGCCTGGGAGGTGCTGGTCGACATCGACGCCTGCGCCGTGAACCCGGCCGATCTCGCGCGGCTCGCCGGCCGCTACGGCGAGCTGCCGAAGTTGCCCGCGACGCTCGGCCTCGAGGCCGTCGGCCGGGTGGCGGCCTGCGGGGCATCGGTGCGCGATGTCGCGGTGGGCGCGCGCGTGATCCTGGTCGGCAACGACAACTGGTGCCAGCGCCGGCGGATCGCCGCGTCGCTCGTGCACAAGGTCGCGCCGGAGCTGGACGTGCTGCAGCTCGCGTCGCTCAAGGTGAGCGCCTGCACCGCGCTCGAACTGGTGCGGCGCGAGCGGCCGCTCGAACGCGGGGCGTGGCTGGTCCAGAACGCGCCGCTGTCGAGCGTCGGTCGGGCGGTGATGCAGGTGGCCCGGCGTGACGGCTTGCGCACGCTCAACATCGTGCGGCGTCCGGAAGCCGTCGGGCAGGTGCTCGCCGCGGGCGGCGACGCCGCCGTCGAGGACGGCCCGGAGATGGCGCGGCTCGCCCGCGCCGCGATGGGCGGCGACGCCGCGCCCCTCGCGCTCGACGCGGTCGGCGGCGACGCCGCGTTGCGGCTTGCCGAACTGCTCGAACCCGGCGCGACGATCGTCAACTACGGGATGCTGTCGGGCCAGCCGGTGCGCGTCGCCGGCGACGCGCTGATCTTCCACGGCATGACGCTGAAGGGTTTCTGGCTCACGCAGCGGCTGTCGCGGATGACCCATGCGCAGCGCGACGCGCTGCTCGGCGAAGCGGTCGAGCTGCTGAGCGCGGGCGTGCTGCGCGCCGAAGTCGCCGCCGTCTATCCGCTGGACGCCATCGCGAAGGCGCTGCGTCATGCCGACGAACCCGGACGGCAAGGCAGGGTGTACCTGCTGCCGAACGGCCCTGTCCAGGCGCTTGCCGCCGCCTCCCTGCCCGCACCATGAAAATCGAATCGCATGACATGTCCTCCCCCGGCGCGATCGCGCCGGGCGGCACCCCGATCGCGCGCCTGATCGGGGTGAGCAAGCGCTATCGCGACGTCGAGGCGCTCAGCCGCATCGACCTGACGGTCAGGAACGGCGAGATGCTGGCGATCGTCGGGCCGTCGGGCAGCGGCAAGACCACGCTGCTGAACCTGATCGGCCTGCTCGACCGGCCGTCGGTCGGCGAAATCGAACTGCTCGGCGAATCGACCACCTCGCTGAGTCCCGCTCAGTATGCGGAGCGCCGCCGCCGCGCGATCGGCTTCGTGTTCCAGAGCTACAACCTGATCCCGGTGCTCGACGCGCTCGACAACGTGCTGCTGCCGCTGCGGCTCAACGGCCGCACGACGCAGGCCGAGCGCGAGCGGGCGCAGGCGCTGCTCGGCGAGGTCGGGCTGATCGAACAGATCCACAAGCGCCCCGACCAGATGAGCGGCGGCCAGCGGCAACGGGTGGCGATCGCGCGCGCGCTGATCGCGCAGCCGAGGCTGGTGATCGCCGACGAGCCGACGGCGAGCCTCGACAGCCAGAACACCCGCGCCGCGATGCAGCTGTTCCAGCGGCTCAATCGCGGCCACGGCGTGACCTTCGTGTTTTCGACGCACGACGAACGGGCGCTGGGCTATATGGACCGCTGCCTGACCCTGTGCGACGGCCTGCTTCCCGATCGAGGTGAACTTTGATGCATTCCTTTGTACTCGCGCTCAAGAACGCGTTCAGAAACCGCCGCCGAAGCTTCGTCACGCTCACCGCGATCGCGTTCGGGCTCGCGGCGATCAATCTGTTCAGCGGCTACATCGCGAACGTCTACGCGGGGCTGGAGCAGCAGGCGGTGATGGGCGAACGGCTCGGACACCTGACCATCTTCAAGCGCGGCTTCATGCTGGAGGGCAAGCTGAAGCCGAAGCGCTATCTATTCACGCCGGAGGAGACGCGCCGGGTCGAGTCGATCATCCGCCGGGAGCCGGGCGTGAAGCTGGTGTCGCCGCGGCTCAGCCTCGACGGGCTGGCGTCGAACGGCCAGGCGTCGACCATCTTCATCGGCGAGGGCATCGTGCCCGCGCACAACGACGCGCTGGGCGGCTCGACGCCGGGGGACTCCAGCGGCCGGCTCAACGCGGGGCGGGAAAACGGCGTCGCGGTGTCGGAGGATCTGGCGAAGCTGCTGAACCTGAAGAAGGACGAGGTGTTCAGCCTGCTCGCGTCGACTTTCGACGGGCAGGCGAACGCGGTGGACGCGGAAGTGTCCGACGTCTTCAATACCGGCAACGCGGGCACCAACGACAAGTACCTGCTGGTGCCGCTCGCGCTGGCGCAATCGTTGATGAATACCGATGCGGTGGAGCGCTTCGTCGTGCTGCTCGATCGCGCCGACCTGACGGCACGGGCGAGGACGGATCTGGGCGACAGCCTGCGGGCCGCCGGCTTCGACGTCGAGATCAGGACGTGGCAGGAGCTGTCGAGTTTCTACACCCAGGTGAAAGGGCTGTTCGACATGATCTTCTCGTTCATCGCCAGCATCGTGCTGGTGATTTCGGCGATGAGCGTGGCGAACACCATGTCGATGGCGGTGGTCGAGCGCACCCGCGAGATCGGCACGCTGCGCGCGCTGGGCCTGACGCACGGCGGCGTGGTCAGGCTGTTCGCGCTCGAGGGCTTCTGGATCGCGCTGCTCGGCGCGCTGCTGGGGTTCGTCGTCACGCTCGTCGTCGCCGTCGCGCTCAATGCCGCGCAGATCGGCTACGTGCCGCCCAATTCGTCGCAGCAGGTGCTGCTGCAGATCGACCTGGACTGGGCCCGCATGGCGCTGATCGCGCTCGTCGTCGTGTGCTTCGCCGTGCTGTGCGCCGCCTATCCGGCGTATCGCGCCACGCGGATCGAGATCGTCGACGCGCTCACCTTCGTCTGACCGGCATGCGATGCCGTCGCCCCATTTTCGAGGATTTCCCATCATGCAACGTATGAAGCACCTGGTCGTCCTGGCGGCCTCCCTGGCCGGCCTCCACACGGCGCTCGCGGCGGCTGCGCCGTCGGCGGAAGAAGTCACCCGCATCGTCGCGGCCAGCGACCGCGCGCGCGGCGGCGGTCTGAGCGGCGTCGAATGGCAGCTCGACATCACCGGTCAGGACGGCGGCAGCCCGATCGACAAGCGCAGCTACGTGGTGCGCGCGAGCGACGACGACAGCCTCGCGGAATCGACCTTTCCGCCCCGCGATTCCGGCAGCCGGCTGCTGCAGAACGGCCGCAGCATGTGGTTCGGCAAGCCCAGCCTGACCAAGCCGGTGTCGATCTCCGCGCGGCAGAAGATGGTCGGCCCCGCGTCGAACGGCGACATCGCGTCGACGAACTACGCGAAGGACTACGACGCGACGATCCTGCGCACCGAGCCCGTCGACGGCGAGAACGCCTACGTGATCAACCTGGTCGCGAGGAGCAAGTTCGTCACCTACGACCGGATCGTCTATTACGTGTCCGTGGCGCGGCTCGTGCCGCTCAAGGCGGAGTTCTATACCGTGTCCGGCAAGCTCTTCAAGACCGCCGCGTTCGAAATGGACAACCGGCTGGACATCGACGGCAAGCCCCAGACCTTCGTCAGCAAGATGACCATCCAGGACACGATCGAGAAGTCGAACTACTCGGTGCTGCAGTATCGCGACGTCAGGACGAAGAAATTCGACGCCGATACCTTCGGCATCGATGCGCTCAATCGACCCTGACGGCGGATGCCGGGCTCGACGATGAATCCGACCGGGGGGCGGAGGGGGCGACGCGGACTGCGCGCGGCCGCGTGGCTGCTCGCGGCGGCCGCGATGGGCGCGGCGGGCGTCGCGGCGCCTGCCCGGGCCGCCGGCGGCAGCACTGACGGCGGCGGCAGCGGCATGATGGACTGGCTGTCGTTCCAGTCCAATCTGCAGGTGCTCGGCTACGGGACGGAGACCGTGCCGAATCGCGCGTCGCTCGCCAACCCGGGCAACCGCATCGCCGCCCTCTCGGACAGCAAGGCCGAGATCGACCCGCGCCTGGATCTGACCTTCAAGACCAAGCCGTGTTTTCTGCAATTGAAGCCTCGCGCGTTCTTCGTCTGGCAGAGCGGGACGCCCGCATCGGCCGGCTACGGCTCGGCCGATGCCTATTTGAACGAAGGGCGGCTGTCGTGCCGCGTGTCCGGCGCGATCAACGCGGAAGCCGGGCGCGGCGTGTTGCTGTGGGGGAGTGCGATCCTGCTGTCGCCGAGCAATCCGTTCTTCGCCGAAACCGGCAAGACCGATCCCGTGCGGGAATTGCTGGGCCGGGATTTCGTGCGGGTCACCGCGCAGCTCGCGCCGGCCTGGAGCATCGAAGCCATCCGCAATTTCCACGTCGACACGCGCGACACGACAAAAGCGTATTTCTCGCCGGTCGGCGCGCTGAAGCTCAACTGGACAGGCGACGCGGCGTCGGCGAGCGTGCTGGCGTCGCATCGCGACAACGGCGTGAACCGGCTCGGCGCGTACGGCACGTGGACTGCGTCGAACGCGCTGCTGCTCTACGCGGACGCATCGCTCGGGCAGGGCAACAATGCGCTGTTCCCCGTTGCGCAACCCGGTGCGCCGGGCGGTTGGACTTTCGTGCAGAACCAGACCGGCGACCACGCGTTCCACGCGAGCGCGCTGCTTGGCGCGAGCTATACGCTCGTCTCCGGGTGGACGCAGACGCTGGAGCTTCTCTACAACGGCGACGGCTATACGAGCGGCGAACGGCAGGCGTATCAGCAGGCGATCCGCGCGGGCAACGCGGCGTTCGCGGCGGGCAATCTCGCGGCGGCGGGCCTGCTGGGGCAGGCGCTCAATCCGCAGCAGAATCTGCTCGGCCGGCGCTATGCGATGTATCAGCTCAACCGCACCGATCTGTTCAACAAGCTCGACGTCACGCTGCGCTATACGCAGGCGTTCGATGCGCCGCGCGGCGGGAATGTCGCGCTGTCGCTCAACTACAAGCTGGGGCTGAGCACCGAATGGTTCGCGTTCGCGCAATGGAACGTCGGCAACCCGCAGTCGGAGTTCGTGCAGCTGTCGCGCTTCTCGATCATGAGCGGCTTGCGCTACTACTGGAACTGACGATGCGCGCGGCAAGATCGCCCGCGCGCATCGGAAGCGGGCCGATGTCACGGCGGCGCGCGGCGCGGACCGTTCGCCCGCGTAGCTTGGTTTCGCGCCTATTTCCCCCGGAATGACGGCTTGCGGCGTTCGCCGAACGCCCGCAGTCCTTCGCTGAAATCGTCGCTCGCGCACGCCTGCCGGCGCAGCTCGGCGATGCGCTCCAGCGCATCGACCGGCATCGGCCGCGCATCCTCCAGCACGCGCAGCTGCTCCTTCACCGCCTGCACCGCGAGCGGCGCCTTGGCGGCGATCGTGCGCGCGAGTTCGAGCGTCGTCGCATCGAGCTGGTCGGTATCGACCAGCCGGTTCACGACGCCGAAGCGCTCGGCGCGTTCCGCGTCGATCGGCAGCGCGCTGAAGAACATTTCCTTCAGCACGTGGATCGGCAGGTTGTGGAAGAAGCGCAGCAGGCCGCTCGTCGTGTACGGCAGGCCGATGTTGACCGGCGTCATCGCGAAACTCGCGCGACGGTCGGCGATCACGAGGTCGCAGCTCATCACGAGATCGACCGCGCCGCCCCACACCGAACCCGATACGCAGGCGATCACGACGCCCGGATACGCGCGGATGCGCCGCAGCACGCGTTCGAGCGGCTTGTCGTGGGCGATCGGATCGCGGTCGAGCGCCAGTTCGCCGAGATCGTGACCGGCGCTCCACACGTCGTCGCCGCTGCTGTTGCCGATCACCACGACGGGAATCCGGCTGATCGCGAGATCCGCCAGGCGGGCGTCGAGCGCATCCAGCAGGCCGGCGTCGAGCGCGTGCCGGCGCGTGGGGTTGCCGAACCGCACTTGCCAGATCCGGTCGTTGACCGGCTCCGCGGTGACGAAGGAGGTCGTCGGAATGTCGTTCACGATGCGGCTCCCTCGGCGATGGCGGCGGCTTCCGGCGCCTGCTGGAAGACAGCCCGCGCGGCGAGCAGCGCGTCGATGTCCGCCGAGGCGATGCCCGCCTCGCGCAGGACTTCGACCGTGTGTTCGCCGAGGCCGGGCGGCGCGCGGCGCACCGGCGCCGCCGTCGTCGCCTCGGGGGCTTCGCGGGCCGCCAGCGCGAGCGGCGTGACGACCTGCCGCAGCGCGCCGAGCGACGGATGGTCGAGCGTTTCGACGAGCCCGCAATGCGCGACTTGCGGATCGTCGAACACCTCGTCGAGCGTATGGATCGGCCCGGCGGGCAGGCCGGCGTCGACGAAGCAGGCGGTCCATTCGCGCTTGCCGCGCGTCTTGAGACGGCCTTCGAGGATCGTCTTCAGCGCATCGCGGTGCGTGACGCGCGCCTCGTTGGTGGCGAAACGCGGATCGTCCGGCAGGCCGGGCAGGTCGAGCACCTGGCAGAGACGCTGCCACATGCCGGTGGTGATCGGCGCGAGATTGAGCGGGCCGTCGGCGGTCTCGAACACGCCGTACGGCGCGATCACCGCGTGCGCGTTGCCGGTGCGTCGCGGCACGTCGCCGAGGCTCAGGTAGCGCTGGCCGTGCACGCTCAGCAGGCCGACCAGGCTTTCGAGCAGCGACGTGCCGACATGCTGGCCGCGCCCGGTGCGCTCGCGCTCGAACAGCGCGGCGACGATCGCGGTCACGAGCCACATGCCGGAGCTGAGGTCGCCGATCGCGGTGCCGGTGCGGGTCGGCTCGCCGTGAGCGAAGCCCGTCAGGCTCATCAGTCCGGCGTAGCCCTGCGCGATCTGATCGAAGCCGGGCCAGTTCCGCAGCGGTCCCTGCGCGCCGAACGCGGTGATGCTGCCCATCACGAGCCGCGGATTCGCGGCGCTCAGCACGTCGTAGCCGAGCCCCATGCTGTCGATCGTGCCGGGCTTGAAATTCTCGATCACGACGTCGGCGCCGTCGATCAGGCGGCGCACCGCGTCGATGCCGCGCGGGTGGCGGAAGTCGACGCAGAGGCTGCGCTTGTTCCGGTTGCACGACAGGTAGTAGGTGCTGATGCCGCGGTCGAACGGCCCCCAGGTCCGGCTCATGTCGCCGGCGGGGCCGGGCTCGACCTTGACGACGTCGGCGCCGAGGTCGGCGAGCGCCATCGAGCAGAACGGCCCGGACAGCGCGCGGCTCAGATCGACGACCTTGATTCCTTGTAACGCTTGCATGCAATGCTCCTGCGGAAAAGACGAGAAGACGGGACGGAGGCGGCTACGCGGGCAGCGTGTCGTGACGGGTTTCGATCGCGGCGGGCAGGATCAGGATGCCGGCCACGAAGGCGGCGGCCGTCCATGCGATCGGGATGCCGAGCGAGCCTTGCCAGTGGATCGCGGCGCCGAGCAGGAAATTGACGCCCGCGCCGATGAAGCGGCCGATCGACGCGTTGAACGCGAACGCGGTCGCGCGGATCCGGGTGGGGTACAGCTCGGGCAGCCACAGCGAGAAGATCGCGAAATTGCCGCCGAAGAAACCGAGAAACAGCAGCGCGACCATGAAGGCCCGCAGGCCGTTCGGCCAATAGAACACCCAGCCGAACGCGATCGCGATCGACAGCGCCATGCCCGCGAAATAGACGCCGAGCGCCGCGCGGCGGCCGATGCGTTCGGCCAGCCACGGCGCGGCGAGGCAGCCGGCGATCGTGCCGAACGAGAGGATCGCCGCGCCGATCGACGCCAGGTGCAGCGCGCCGATCCGGTCGATGCCCGCGCGCGTCGCGAGCGTCACCACCGCGCTCGCTTCGTAGACCGAGCCCGCCCACAGGCCGATGATCGCCACGCCGACGAGCGTCGCGCTCGTCACCGTGCGGCGCCGGTACGCCGGCGACAGGATCTCGCGCAGCGGGTGGCGGGCCGGCGCGGCGGCGGGATCGCCGGCGCGCGCGCCGCGCTTGTGCCACTGGTCCGGCTCCTTCACGCGCATCACGGTGAAGATCGCGAGCAGCGCGGGCGCGAGGCCGCACAGGAACATCGCGCGCCAGCCGTAGGTCGCGCCGATCGTGTAGTTCAGGCAGGCGGCGATGAAGAAGCCGAAGTAGTAGCCGGTCTGCAGGTAGCCCGCGCCCATCTTGCGGCGATCCTCGGGCCAGCTTTCCGCGACGTAGGTGCCGGCGAGCGCCCATTCGCCGCCGACGCCGATGCCGGCGATCAGCCGGAACGCGGCAAGCTCCCAGACGTTGTGCGCGAACGCCGCCGCGCCGGTGAAGACCGAGTAGATCAGGATGCTCGCGGCGAGCGTCTTCACGCGGCCGAAGCGGTCCGCGAGCGGCCCCCAGATGAACGACAGGCCCCAGCCGATCAGGAACAGCGCGAACAGGACCGACCCGTACAGGCCGAGGTTGCCGGGCGTCGCGGCGATGCCGGACGCGGGCAGCAGTTCGGTGAGCGCGGGGACCAGCACCAGCGCGTAGATCACGGAATCGACGCCGTCGAGCACCCAGCCCGCATAGACCGCCCAGAATCCCTTGATCTGGTCGCGCGTGAGCGGTGTGCGCGCTGGCTTCGCATCGTGTGCCGATGCGGTGATTGCTTTGAACATCGTTGTCTCCTTGCCGGCCGGCGCCGGTTTTTTTATTGACTCAGTATAGGAACGCTGGAAATCGCCGAAAAATATGATATTTGTCTTGCTCCATAGGATTTGCTTATGGCGCGCGGAACGGGAGGCATGGATGGACCTGCGGCAGCTGCGGTATTTCGTCAAGGTGGTCGAGTACGGCAACGTGACGCATGCGAGCGAGGCGTTGCATATCGCCCAGCCGGCGGTCAGCCAGCAGATGCGCAACCTCGAGCGCGATCTCGGGATGCAGCTGCTCGAGCGCAGCCCGCACGGCGTCGCGCCGACCGCGGCGGGGCGCACGCTGTACCGGCACGCGATCGAATTGCTGCGGCAGGCCGACGGCACGCAGGAGCTGCTGCGCCGCGATGCCGAACTGCCGCAGGGGCGGGTGTCGGTCGGCATGCCGTCGAGCACGGCGCGGATACTGGCGATTCCGCTCGCGCGGCTCGTGCACGAGCGCTATCCGGGCATCATGCTCGAGCTGATCGACGCGCCGAGCGCCGATCTCGACAACCTGATCGGCCGCTCGCGGGTGGATCTGGCGATCGGTGTCGATGCCGTTGCGACGCGCGGGGTCGCGGTGCAGCCGTTGCTGACCGAGGCGCTGTACCTGATCGGCTGGCCGGATTTTCCGCTGCCGGACGCGCCGGTGCCGCTCGCGGAGGTGGCGCGCATGCCGCTGATCCTGCCGAGCGCGCCGAACACGATCCGCAATCGCGTCGACTGGGCGATGCGCGAGGCGGGGCTCGCTTACGACATCCGTTTCGAAGCCAGCTCGACCGGGCTGCTGTTCGCGGCGGTGATGGCGCAGCTGGGCGTCACGATCCTGCCGTGGACCGCGGCGCATGTAGAGCTCGACGAGCGCAAGCTGAAGCTCGCGCGCGTCGCGCACCGGCTGTTCGTGCGCGACCTGTCGCTGTGCTGGCACGACACGGGGCTCGTCAGCAACGCGGTGCTCAAGGTGAAGGAGACCATCGTCGAGCTGTTCGAGCGGCTCGGCCGGCGGCCGGAGTGGGCGGCGGGGGGCTGAAGGCGGGACGCCGGCGGCGTGCTTCGGGGAGCCGGGCCGCTTGTCGCCGGGCGCCCGGCACGCGGTGCTTCGCGTTCGGCATCCCGTGTCGGGCGCCGCGCACGCCGCGCCCCGGCGGCATGCCGCGGTAACCGCAATGACAGCATCCGGTCGCAAGCCGCGCCTTCCGGCCGCGTCCGCCGGCGTTAACCAACTGACAGCTTTGTTTCCACACATTACGAAGTAACAGCGGCGAAGGCGCGCGCCCGTGCGGCCGTTCGTATTTCGTCACAGCTGTAACGCGCGGCAAGATCGCGCGGCGTCCGTGTAATTGATGCGCGCAGGCGAGCGGCATAGCGTTCAGGTGTCGAAACCCGAATGGATGTTCAACCCTCGCGATGCGGCGGAGATTGATGTGAACAAGTTGAAGATTGTGCTGGGCGCGGCGGCGCTGGCCGCGGCCTGCGCCAGCGGTGCGGCGCAGGCCGCGCGGGTCGGTGTGTATATCGGGCCGGGATATCCGTACTACTACCCGGTCGTACCCGCGCCGTACTACTACCCGCCGCCCGTCATCGCGGTGCCGGTCGATCCGCCGCCGCCGCCGGAATACATCGAGCAGGGACAGGTCCAGCAGGGGCCCGGCCCGGGCCAGCCGGATGCCGGCGCGCCACCGCAGGACGGCAACGCCTGGTACTACTGCGACGCCGCGAAGCGGTACTACCCGTACGTGAAGCAATGCGCGTCAGGCTGGCGCGCGGTGCCGGCCCGCCCTCAATGATCAGGATGCAACCGAGATGAACCAAGCAATCAAGTATTCGCGTCGGACGATGATCGGTCGAGCGGCCGTGCTCGCATCGCTCGGCTTGCTGGGCGCATGCGCGGTCGTGCCGACCGGTCCGAGCGTGATGGCGCTGCCGGGTACCGGCAAGAGCTTCGACCAGTTCCGCGTCGACGACGGCAATTGCCGGCAGTACGCGTTCGACCAGATCGGCGGCGTGTCGGCGAATCAGGCGTCGACGGCGAGCGCGCTCGGCAGCGCGGCCGTCGGTACCGCGCTGGGCGCGGCCGCGGGCGCGGCGTTCAACGGCGGCCGCGGCGCGGCGGTCGGCGCGGGCGCCGGCCTGCTCGCGGGCAGCGTGCTGGGCCTCGGTGCGTCGCAGGGCTCTTCCTACGAAGTGCAGCGCCGCTACGACTATGCGTACACGCAGTGCATGTACGCGGCGGGCGACCGCGTGCCCGTGCCGGGCCGGGTCCGTCCGAGCGGCGGCTATTACGGCAACGGCGGCGGTTACGGCGGCGCCGGCGGGGGATATGGCGGAGGCGGCGGTTATGCGTCGCCGCCGCCGCCGCCGCCCGGCTATCAGCCCCCGCCGCCGCCCGGCTATCAGCCTCCGCCCCCGGGCTACTGAGCGGCGCCGCGCCGCTTCGTTCATGCGGATACACGACCGCGCTCAGGCGCGGTCGCGCGTTTTGACGCCGGGCAGCCTCGGGCCGATTTGCGTACACTTCCAAGTTCCTCTTCCGGCCGCGCCCGCGTGCCGCTTCTCAGACAGGAATCTCCGATGATCGATTTACGCAGCGATACCGTGACGCGCCCGAGCCAGCCGATGCTGGCCGCGATGACCGCCGCCGAAGTGGGTGACGACGTCTGGGGCGACGATCCCACCGTCCTGCGCTTGCAGGATGCCGTCGCGGCGCGCGCGGGCAAGGCTGCCGGACTGTTCTTTCCGAGCGGCACGCAGAGCAATCTCGCCGCGCTGATGGCGCACTGCGAGCGCGGCGACGAGTATATCGTCGGCCAGCTCGCGCACACCTACAAATACGAAGGCGGCGGCGCGGCAGTGCTCGGCAGCATCCAGCCGCAGCCGATCGAGAACGCGGCGGACGGCTCGCTGCCGCTCGACAAGATCGCCGCCGCGATCAAGCCGATCGACAATCACTTCGCCCGCACCCGGCTGCTCGCACTGGAAAACACCATCGGCGGCAAGCTGTTGCCCGCGGGCTACGTCGACGAGGCAGTCGCGCTCGCGCGCCGCCACGGCTTGTCGACCCATCTCGACGGCGCGCGCGTCTGCAACGCGGCAGTCGCGGCGGGCCGGCCGGTCGCGGCGCTGTGCGCGCCGTTCGATTCGGTGTCGATCTGTTTCTCGAAGGGATTGGGCGCGCCGGTCGGCTCGGTGCTGGTCGGCAGCCGCGAGATCGTCGAGCGCGCGCATCGCTGGCGCAAGGTGCTGGGCGGCGGCATGCGGCAGGCGGGCGTGCTGGCGGCGGCGTGCCTGTATGCGCTCGAGCACAATGTCGAGCGGCTCGCCGACGATCACGCGAATGCCGAGCGGCTCGCCCGGGGTCTCGCGGAAATCGATCAGGTGACGGTACTGTCGCAGGCGACCAACATGGTGTTCGCGCGGTTTCCCGAAGCCGACTGCGCGCCGATCGAGGCGTGGCTCAAGGCGCGCGGCATCCTCACGCAGATGCTGTACGCGACGCGCTTCGTCACGCATTGCGACGTGTCGCGCGACGATATCGATACGGTTGTCGCCGCGGTGCGCGACTATTTCGCGAAGCGCGCGGGTTGAGCCGGCGGGCGGCGTTCGTCGCTTGCCGATGAACGCCGTGCCGGGCGGAGGGGGCACGAAGTCGCATGCCGAGCGATGAGAGGGGGCGCGGCGACGTCGGGGTAGCGCCGCAGGATGTCTTGTGACCTTCGAATGCGACTTCGGCGCCGTCCACGATGAAATCCGGATCACCCTCGGCGATCACGCATTCACCGTGCATCGGACAGCTACAGCGGTCGCCCTGACGAGCGACAGCTCGATTCATCACTTCGCTATGCGGCGCGCCCGCCTCGACCCGTCCGCCGTGGCTGTGCCGGTCGCCGCCCCGAATGATGCCGCGCATCGCCGCTCCTGGAAACCGTAGTCCTGACCGTAGCCGCTGTAGTCGGTGTCGTAGCGCTTGCCCCACCAAGGCAAGTACGCCGACAGGCCCGGCACGCGACTGAGAGGGCAATCCGCCACGGATCCTTCAAGCACAGCAAACTGCCGATTTTGGGTAAGCATTCAAGAACAATGCTGGACAATCCAGGGCGTCAAACCAGGGTTTGCGGCAAAGCGTGAGCGCAAGAAGCCAACAGGAAACCCGGCACCCCCGTCAGTCCGCGCCCTTCACCGGCGCTCTCAGCAGCCCGCGCGCGGCCTCCACCACGCGCGCCGACAACGACAGCATGCTCGGCGACTGCACTTTCCACGCGTGCCAGTACAGCGCGACGTCGGTCGGATGCGACGGGGCGAGATCGACGAGCCCCTGGTCGGCGAGCGGCGCCGCGCCGAGCAGCAGCTCCGGCACCATCGCATAGCCGAGCCCGTGCCGGACGGCGGCGAAATGGGTATGCGTGCCCGGCACGTAGTGGCACGGGTACGCGCCGTCGGGCAGGCCGAACTTCTCCAGCAGGAACGCCGACTGCAGCGTGTCGCGCCGCGAGTACGCGACGACGGGCGCTTGCCGCGCACCGGCGCGGTTCAGGCCGCGCGGAAACCAGCGCGCCGCGAAAGCCTGCGCGGCGAGCAGGCGATAGCGCATCGTGCCGAGCGGCGTCGCGGCACATCCGCGCATCGGTTTCTGCACCGTCGTCACGCAGCCGATCGCCATGCCGCTCTCGAGCAGGGAGAACGTGTGGTCCTGATCTTCCATGATCAGCTCGAACAGCAGGCGCTCGCCCGCCAGGATCGACGACAGCGCGGGCAGGAACCAGGTGCCGAGACTGTCGGAGTTGAGCGCGACCACCACCGAGGCCGGCGATTGCCGGTCGGCGGCGAGTTCCGCCTGCAAGTCCGCCTGCAGCACCAGCACCCGCCGCAGATGCTGCAGCACGCGCTGCCCGACCGCCGTCGCGCGGCACGGCCGCGTGCGCAGCACCAGCGGCGCGCCCAGCCCCGCCTCCAGCGCCCGCACCCGCTGCGTGACCGCCGATGCCGTCACGTGCAGACGCAGCGCCGCCTGTTCGAAGCTGCCTGTCTCGACGACGGCGAGAAACGCGGCAGCCTGTCTGGGATCGATATCCATGCGCTTCCTAAATAAAATTAAGCCTCTGCAAATTCAGCTAAAGATTGTACCGGGTTAACACCGATCCCCCGACAATGGGCGGCTTATCGCAGCGGGCGGCATGAGCGAATACGTTCGTGCCGCCGCTGCCGCAACGTTGAAGGGAATCGTCATGACGCCAGCTGCCTCGCCCCCGCCACCCGCCGCGCCGACCCGCGCCCGCCGCTACCTGCGCACGTTCGCCGGCGCGTTGCTCGGCCTGACGGTCGCGGGCATCGCGATCGGCGCGTGGACCGTCGATCGCATCTGGCGGCAACTACCCGCGGTCGATCACCTCGCGACCTATCGCCCCGCGATGCCGCTGCGGATTTATTCGCGCGACGGCGTGCTGCTTGCCGAATACGGGATCGAGCGGCGCGAGTTCGTGCCGATCGGGCAGATCCCGCCGCGCGTGCGCCATGCGCTGCTCGCCGCCGAGGATGCGCGTTTCTACGAGCACGGACCGGTGGATTTCGGCGGTCTCGCGCGCGCGACGCTGACGAACCTCGTCGCCGGCCATTCGGCGCAGGGCGGCAGCACGATCTCGATGCAGGTCGCCCGTAATTTCTATCTGACGCGCGACAAGCTGATCAGCCGCAAGCTCGCCGAGATCCTGATGGCCTACAAGCTCGAATCCGCGTACGGGAAGAACAAGCTGCTCGAGCTGTACATGAACCAGATCTATCTGGGCGAGCGCGCGTATGGTTTCGCGGCGGCCGCGTCGATCTACTTCGGCAAGCCGCTGGATCAATTGAGCGATGCCGAGGCGGCGGTGCTTGCCGGGCTGCCGAAAGCGCCGTCGGCCTTCAATCCGGCCGTCAATCCGGCGCGCGCGCACGCACGCCGCCAGTACGTGCTGCGCCGGATGCACGAACTGGGCTATCTCGACGGCGCCGCGTACCAGCAGGCGGCGGATATGCCACTGACGCTGGCGAACACGCCGCCGCCGGGCATCGTCGCCGCGCCGTACGTTGCGGAACGGGCACGCCGGATGATGGTCGAGCGGTATCGCGACGACGCCTATACGCTCGGCCTCGACGTGACCACCACCGTGACGATGCGCGATCAGCTCGCCGCCGAGGCGGCGCTGCGGCACGCGGTGCTCGACGCGCGGATGCGGCGTGCGCGGCCGGGTGCGCCGCGCGCGGCCGACGCGGCGGCGCAAGGCGATACGCTGGAAGGCGCGCTGGTCTCGCTCGACGCCGGCACCGGCGACATCCTCGCGCTCGCGGGCGGCGCGGATTTTCGGCGCAATCCGTTCGATCATGCGCTGCAGGCTTACCGGCAGCCGGGTTCGAGCTTCAAGCCCTTTGTCTATTCCGCCGCGCTGGAGAAGGGCTACTTCCCCGGCACGCTGGTCGACGATACGCAGCGGACGCTGTCGAAAGAGGAAACCGGCGCGAACCGCTGGCGGCCCCGCAACTACGCGAACAACTACGAAGGGTTCATCCCGATGCGGCGCGGGCTGATGCGCTCGAAAAACCTGGTGGCCGTCAGTCTGATGCAGGCCGCGCAACCGTTGTTCGTGCAGCGGCATGCGCTGGGCTTCGGATTCGAGGACGTGCGCAATCCGGCATCGCTGCCGCTCGCGCTGGGCGCGGGCTCCGTGACGCCGCTGCAACTGGCGAGCGCCTACGGGGCGTTCGCGAACGGGGGCCTGCGCGCCGAGCCGCGCCTCATCGAAACGGTGCGGCTGCGCAACGGCGGCGAACTGTTCCGCGCGCCGGAGCCCGCGACCACCCGGGCGATCTCCGCGCGCAATGCGTTCGTGATGGACAGCATGCTGCGCGACGTCGTGCGGTTCGGCACCGCGCGGGGCGCGCTGCCGTTGAGGCGGACCGACACCGCCGGCAAGACCGGCACGTCGAACGGGTCGAAGGACGTGTGGTTCGCGGGCTATTCGTCGGGCGTGGTGGCGGTCGCGTGGCTGGGCTACGACGCGCCGCGCAGTCTCGGCCGCGCGACCGGCGCGACGCTGGCGTTGCCGGTCTGGCTGGCCTACATGAAGGTGGCGGTCGACGGCCGGATGCCGGTCGACCCCGCGATGCCGAACGACGTCGCGCTGATCGACGGCGATTACGTGTATGCGGAATACCCCGGCGGCAAATGCGTCGACGCGCCGCCGCCGTATATCCGCTCCGCGTTCGCGTGCGGCGGTACGCGCAGCGACGCCGCCGCGACGCGGGAGGGCTGGGGCGCGGATGCTTCGTCCGCCGTGCCGGCGCCGCTGCCGCCCGTCGATGCGGCCGAGCGCGCGCGGGTGCTGGAACTGTTTCGAACCGAAGATTGAAACCGACTGGACGTGAAGGCTGAATGAGATGCACACCCTGTATTTGATCGCGATCGTGGCGGAGGCGATGTCCGGCGCGCTGATGGGCATGCGGCGCGGGATGGACCGCTTCGGGCTGGCGCTGGTCGGCGCGGTGACCGCGCTGGGCGGCGGCACCGTGCGCGATGTGCTGCTCGGACACTATCCGCTGACCTGGGTCGCCCATCCGGAATATCTGCTGATCACGCTGTGCGCGGCGACGTTTGCATCGTGGACGGCCACTCACCTGACCCGCTTGAACACGCTGTTCGTCACGGTCGACGCGCTGGGTCTGGCGGCGTTCTCGATCATCGGCTGCGACGTGGCGTCGACGGTCAACGGCAATCCCGTCGTCGTCGTGCTCGCGGGCGTCATTACCGGCGTGTGCGGCGGGATGTTGCGCGACCTGCTGTGCAACGAGATGCCGCTGATCCTGCGCGAGGAACTGTATGCGAGCGTGGCGGTGCTGACGGGCGCGCTGTACGTCGCGCTTCAGCACATCGGCGTGGACGCGGGTGTCGCGACCGTGGTCGCGCTGGTTGCGGGTTTTGGGGCGCGGATGCTGGCGGTGCGGCTGGGCTGGAAGATGAAGACGTTCGGAACCGCGGATGCGGAGTGAGCGTCGCGTTCACCGCACGGGAGGCGATTGGGCCGAGAAGAAGCGGCTCGGGAAGACTCGGCTCGGAAAAGACGGAGCCGCGCGCGGCCGCGTCGCAATCACGTCCCCGTGACGGGGGTGTCCGCCTGCGTGATGTGCCACAGCACGCCCGCCGGATCGAACAGGAACGCGACATACGCACCCCACGGCTGGATTTTCGGTGCGATCGGCGATTTCACCGCGTAGCGGCCGGCGAGATCGAGCGATTGGATACGCCGCCACCATGCGTCGAGATCGTCGACGACCAATTGCAGCATGGCGTTTTCCGCGAAATCCTTGACGTAGAAGTTCTGGAGCAGGATGCCGTGCGCACCCAGCGTGAGGGCGGCGAGGTCGGGCGTGTCGTATGCGAGCGCGAAGCCGAGATCCAGATAGAACTGCTTGCTGCTGTCGAAATCCAGCGCGGGAATGAACGGACGAAGCGTCGCGGCGGATGAAGCGGGCGAGGTCATGTCGAGGGCTCCTGATGGGTTGACTGCCGGGAAGAGGGTAACGAATGCCGCGGATCAGGCCGGCACCATGACGGGCGGTGCGCCGTCGCCGCCGTCGAGCATCTTGACCGCGAAGCCGTAGCAGCGCTCGAACAGAGCCGGCTCCATGATGTCGCTCGGCATGCCGTGCGCGAAGATCGTTCCTTGTGCGAGCAGCGCGATGCGATCGGCGTGCCGCGCGGCGAGATTCGGATCGTGCACGACGGTCATCACGCCGATCCCCCAGTCGCGCGCGAGGCGCCGCACGGTGCCGAGCAGCAGATGCTGATGCGCGAGATCGAGCGCGGCGGTGGGCTCGTCGAGCAGCAGATAGCGGGGCACGCTCGCCGTCAGCCGGGTACTCGACGGCCACAGTTGCGCGAGCACCCGGGCGAACTGCACGCGGGCCAGTTCGCCGCCCGACAGCGTGGTCACGTCGCGTCCTTCGAGCGCTTCCGCGCCGGCCAGCGCCAGCGCTTGCGCCGCCACGTCGCGATCGTCGCGGGTCAGGCCGCCGGCGCGCGTCGTATGCGGGTAGCGGCCGAGCAGCACGATTTCGTCGACGCTGAACGGAAACGCCGGCTGCGACGCCTGCGGCAGCACGGCGCGCAATTGCGCGAGACGCCGCGAGTCGATTCGCTCGAGCGGCATGCCGTTGACCGATACGTCGCCTTCGACGCGTACCCCGCCCTGGTTGCGCAGTTCGCCGGCCAGCACTTTCAGCAGCGTGCTTTTGCCGGCGCCGTTGCGCCCGAGCAGTGCGGTGACCTTGCCCGGCTCGATGCGGATGGACAGATCGCGGAGGATGGAGGCGTCGCCGCGGGCGACGTGAAGATGGTCGGCGATCAGCATGTCAATGCTTGAGTAAAGGAGAGGCGGGGAACGCGATGGGCCGCGTCCGGTTCATCGTGGGCGGTCGCGGCGCGGCGTCGGTGCGCATGGAGTGCGCGGGATGCGGGAGATGCGGGAGATGCCCGGGATGCCGGAGATGCCGGAGATGCCGGAGATGCCGGAGATGCCGGAGACGCCGGAGACGCCCGAGACGCCCGAGACGCCCGAGACGCCCGAGACGCCCGAGACGCCCGAGACGCGCCGGCCGGGTGATGCACCGGACGGCGATGCACAAGCACCGTTTCACGCGGCGCATCGTGCCTGGCCGCCCAACGTGTCGCGCTCGCGCCTTGGCTGCCCGGGGAAGAACGGCGCGCCCGGCGGGCCGGACGGCACCGCGCAGGCGGCGTGTCGCGCGGCGAATCACGTTAACCGCCCAACGTGCCGCGCCCGCGCCACAACAGCGCGAGGAAGAACGGCGCGCCCAGCAGTGCCGTGAGGATACCGAGCGGAATTTCGGCGGGCGCCGCCACGGTCCGCGCGGCGAGATCGGCCGCGATCGTCAGCAGGGCGCCGAGCAGCGCCGCGCCCGGCATCACCACGCGCTGGTCCGGCCCGCATGCGAGCCGAATGCAATGCGGCGCGACGAGTCCGATGAACCCGATCACGCCGGTGCACGACACCAGCGCGCCGACGCACATCGCGGTGGCGGCCAGCACTCGCCGCTTGACCCGCTGAACCGGCACGCCCAGATGCAGCGCTTCGGTCTCGCCGAGTTGCAACGCATTGAGCGCATGCCGCTCGCGCGCGAGCAGCGCGCACCCGGCGAGCGCGAACGGCGCGACCGCCGCGATCACGCTCCACTGTGCGCCGCCGACGCTGCCGAGGCTCCAGAACGTCAACGAACGCAGCTGCGCGTCGTCGGCGACATAGGTCAGCAGCCCGATCGCGGCGCCCACCAGTGCGTTGATCGCGATGCCCGCGAGCAGCAGCAGCGGCAGCGCCAGGCGTCCGCGCGACGCGGCGAGACGATAGACGATCGCGGCGACCGCGAGTGCGCCCGCGAACGCGGCGACCGGCAGATAGCCGAGCGCGACCGGACCCGCGATCAACACCGGTCCGAGCACGATCAGGGTCGACGCGCCAAGCGCCGCGCCGCTCGACACGCCGATCAACCCAGGGTCCGCGAGCGGATTGCGAAACAGCGCCTGCATCGCCGCGCCCGCCGCACCGAAGCCTGCCCCGACGAACAGCGCGAGCACGACGCGCGGCGCGCGGATATCGAGCAGCACCGCGCGCGCTTGCGCGAGCGCCGGATCCTGTGCGAGCGCGTCCGCGCTCGCGAACAGCGCGGCCAGCACCTGACCCGGCGTGAGCCGGTAGGCGCCGATGCAGAATGCGGCCATGACCGCGCAGGCCAGCGCCGCCGACAGCGCGACGAGCACCAGCAGCGCGAGCCGTCGGCGCCGGGCGGCGATGCCGTTCAGCCCGGACGCCGGATATCGCGGCGCGGGCGACGGATGGAGCGGAGAGGGCGGGGCGATGGAGTTCATCGGGACGGCTCGCGGAACGAAAGGCAGTTAGGCGAAGGCATCGGCCAGACGCCGGTGCAGCGTCGTGACGGCTTGCGGCAGCCGCGGGCCGAAGCCGAGCAGGAACAGCGCGTCGAGCGACACCACGCGCCGCGCGCGGCCGGCGGGCGTCGTCGCGAAACCCGGCGCCGCGAGCAGCGCGTCCGTGCCGCCGACCGCACTCAGGCCTTCGTCGGAAATCAGCACGAGATCGGGCGCGGCCGCGACGAGCGCCTCCGCCGTCAGCGGCTTGTAGTGATCGAAACCCTGCATCGCGTTGCGCGCGCCCGCATAGCGGATCATCGCGTCGGCGGCGGTCTGCTGACCGGCGACCAGCGCCTGGTTGCCGGTATGGTTGAGCACGAACAGCACGCGCGGCGGCGTGCCGTTGCGGCCGGGCGGCCGCGCGGCGACCGCGCCGCGCGCCGCTTGCCAGTCCGCGTCGAAGCGCGCGAGCAGCGCGGCGCCGCTCGGCTGCACGTCGAGCGCCTGCGCGATGCCGGTGATCTTGCCGCGCGCCGATTCGACGTCGTGCCCTTCGCCGAAGGTCCGGACCGTCACGCCCGCGCTTTTCACCTGCGCGAGCGCGGCGGGCGGGCCGGCTTCCGCCGAGGCGAGCACGAGATCGGGGCGCAGCGACAGCAGCCCCTCGGCGGACAGCGCGCGCTGATAGCCGACCTTCGGCAGCTTGCGCGCGGCCTCCGGGTACGTGCAGGTCGTGTCGGCGCCGACCAGCGCATAGCGCGCGGTGTCCGCGCCGCCGAGCGCATAGATGGTTTCGGCGAGCGCGCCGCCGATCACGACCACGCGGGCGGGCTTCGCGCCCGCCGGCGCCGCACGGCCCGCGACGGGCACCGCGAGCGCGAGCGCGCCGGCGCGGGCGAGCCACGTGCGCCGCCGGGCGTCGAAGCGGGCGGCGCTCACTTCGCGGCCTCGGCGGTCGCGGCGGGCAGCGTGGCGATCAGATCGCGCCAGCCGGCCAGTTCCGGACGCTTTGGCTTGCCTTCGCCGAACAGCATCGCGATGTTCTGGCCGGCCTGGTCGAACAGTTCGAGCGACGTGACGATGCCGGCGCGGGTCGGCTTCCTGACGACCCACGCGGACGCGATCATGTCCTCGCGCAGGTGCAGGTTGAAACCCGGATCGAGCACGTTGAGCCACGGCCCCATGTCGCGGACGTTCGCGATCGGACCGGTGTGGATCTGGATCATGCCGTGGTTGCCGACGAACACCATGATCGGCAAACCGCTCGCGGCCGCGCCGTCCAGCACGCGGCGCAGCGCGTCGACGCCGACCCGTTGCGCGTAGCGCGGCTCGGCGAGCCGCAGCGCCTGCGTGCGGGTGACGCCGAACTTGCGGGTGATGCCGAGGAACTGATGGATGTCCGTGATCGCATCCCATGCCGCGTGGAAGCCCGCGACGTCGATTTCGCTGTCCGGCCGTTCGCCGGCCGCGGGCGCGGCGGGTTCGACTTTCAGGCCCGGCAACTGCAGCGCCATCCGCCAGCGCTCGACGAACGCGTCGAACGCCGCGTGATCGCTGTGTTCGCGCAGATAGACCTTATGCACGGCGCAGCCCTGCGCGTCGAAGAACTGCAGGCTCTTCATCGTGCCGTGCGCGGTCTGTTCGCGCACCGCGAAGCCCGACGCCCAGTTGCGATAGAAGATCCGCAGGTCGATCGCGCCGAGCGCGAGCCCCACCGGGCCGTCGTGGCTCATCTGCCCATAGGCGCCGTCCTTTTCGTGCACGGCCGCTTCGTTGCGGGTGAGCGCCATCACGCGGCCGAGCTTCGGCATGTCCTCGAACAGCTCGGTGAAGGTCGGCTCCAGGCGCACGACGTGCTCGCCGACGAACGCCGCGAGCGCTTCGCCCTCGCTGATGCCGAGCACGTGCGCGGCCTCGCGGTTGCGCAGCTTCTGCGACGTCTTCAGATGCAGGAACGCGTCGCGCAGCTCGCGCGGCGCGAGTTTGGCGGCGGGCGGCGTGCCCGGGTTGACGGTGTTCATCATGTCTGGCTCCTTCGGTGGCCGGATTAGAGAAAAGTACGCGCGCACGGCATCAGAAATCCACCTTCATGCTGACCGACACGCTGCGGCCCGGCGCGGTGTAGGCGTCGAGCACGGTCGAATCCGACGCGATGCCGCGCACGTCGGACCAGTTCCAGTACTTGCGGTCGAACAGGTTGTGGACGCCGAGCGTCGCGCTCACGTGCTTGTTGAAACGGTAGCCGCCGCGCAGGTCGACGATGAACGACGACGGCGGCGAGAAGCAGGTCTTGTTCGAGCAGGCGTCGGTCGCGATGTCCTGCTGCTTTTTAGCGGCCTGGTACAGCAGGTCGGTCTGCACGAACCAGCGTTCGCCCGGTTCGTAGCGCACGCCGAACACCGCCGAGAACGGGTTGATCGTGTTGAGCGGCTGGCTGGCGGCGCCGTTGTCCTGCGACGAGCCTTTCGTGAAGGCCATCGCGGTTTTCAGCGTGATGCCGTTCGGCATCACCCATTCGGCGCGGCCCTCGAAGCCGTGGATGCGCGCCTTCGCGAAGTTCACGTACTGGAACACCAGCGGATCGTTCGGCCGGCCGCTGCCGCTGATCGTGCGCTGCGAGATGAAGTTGCGATAGTTGCCCGCGAACGCGGCGGCGCTGTAGCGCAGCGGCCCGTAGCCGGTGCCGAGCTTGCCGCGCAGACCCAGCTCGACGGTGTCGCTGGTTTCCGGCTTCAGGTTCGGATTGCCGATCGACGTATAGCCGTAGACCGGATTCGAGAAGCTGTTGTTGACCTGGTCGGGCGTCGGCGTGCGGAACCCGTGCGCGTACTGGGCGTACGGAATCAGCGCGGGCGTCACCTCGTACAGCACGGCGAGACGCGGCGACAGCTCGTGGTCGCTCGACTTCACGGCTTTGCCGGTGAACAGTGGATCGCCGGCCGTCGGGCTCAGGCGGTACGAATCGAAGCGCAGGCCCGGCGTGACGATCAGCTTGCCGAAGCTGATCTGGTCCTGCAGGAAGGCGCCGAACAGCGTGTAGTCGGTGTCGGGGAACGCCTTGTTCGGGAACGATTCGCCGACGCCCGGCACGGTGCCGTTGCGCAGGCTCTTGACCCGGGTGACGCTGCCGTCCACGCCGTACAGCAGCTTGTGCGCGAGCGGGCCGGTGGCGAAGCCGCTTTCCGCGAACGCGGAGCCGCCGATCGCGCGCTCCGAGTACTGGTTGTCCCGCGAGCGCGACAACAGCCGGCCGCCGCGCGTCTCGAACGAATATTGATCCTGCTTCGCGTCCTGGTAGTAGAACTGCACGTGCGCGGTCTGGAACCAGCGCATGTCGGGATTGCGGAAGTCGTAGTCGACACTGTAGCGGTTGCGCTCCATCCGGTCGTTGGCGGCGAGGCCGAGCGTGGTGGGCGGATTGATCGCCGACAGCACGTTCGTGTCGATGCGGCGGCGCACCGCCTCGGCGGTGAACTTGATCGTGTCGTACGGGGTGGGCGTCAGGACCAGCTTGCCGAGCACCGATTCCGTATAGGTATCCTGAGGATTCGCGGTCGTGCGGCTGGTGCTGGCGGAATTGTTGCTGCCGCGCGTGTCGACCTCATGGCCGCGCCGGCCGTCGGCGACGATCATTCCCTGCACGAGATCGTTGCCCGCCGCCGCCGACACGGTGGCGCCGACGCTGCGATCCGTCGAGTCGTAGCTCGGCCGGAACGAGAAGTACGTCTTCTTGCCGTAGACCGACAGCAGGTCCTTCGGATCCTTCGTGATGAAGTTGACCGCGCCCGTCAGCCCGTCGCTGCCGTACAGCGCCGAGGCGGGTCCGCGCAGGATCTCGATGCGCTTCAGCGTGTCGAGATCGGCGTAGTCGCCGCGGCCTGCTTCGAGCGGACCGAACGAGAACGAGTTCGGCAGGCGGATGCCGTCTTCCATCAGCAGGACGCGGTTGCCTTCGAGGCCCCGGATGTTGATGCTCGAATCGCCGTCGCGGCCGCCGCCGAGCGCGGCGCTGCCCGGCCGGTAGGTCGTGCGGCGCACGGTGACGCCCGGCTCGTAGCGCAGCGCATCCTTGATGTTGGTGGCCTGCTGTTCCTCCAGATCCTCGGACGTGATGACCGACACGCTGGCGGCCGTGCGGCTCGCGGCCGTGGCGGTGCGTGTCGCGGTGACGGTGATCGGGTCGAACTGCTGGCCGTCGTGGCGCACGGTGGCCAGCTGGATGGCGGGTGCCGGTTTGACTGCGGACGAATCGGCCGCGGCAGCCGGATCGGCTGCGTGGGCGGCGGTGGCGTAAAGGCTGAATGCGCCGAACGCGCCGAACAGCGCGGCGCAAAGCGGCCGCCGCGCCAACAAATGTGGATGCACGGATGGTCTCCCAGTGGTGAATAAGCCTCGAGGCTGGCTGGGTGAACGCGTACACCTGGCTGGCCGCTCGCGCCGCGAGCGGCGGCGAGCGGAAAGAAATGAAAGAATTCGACAGTAAAACGCCAGTGTAATTGAGAATGATTATCAATACAACGCATGCTGTCGATGCGTAATTCGAATCAATTCATTGAATTGATGATGGAAGATGAGGTAGTGCGTGATTCGATGTGCAACTAACGGTCTAGTCGCCCGGCATCCGCGAAGTGAGGCCGCCCGCGATGCCGCGCCGGCGCCGGATACCGGCAGCCGGCAGCCGGCAGGGCGGCGATGCGCGATGCGGATCGCGCCGAGGGCGATGCCGTTCCGGCGCGGCGCCGGGCTCACGAAATCGATTCGAGCCGGATCAGCAGCTTGCGGATGTGCGCGAGATACGCGTCATGGGCTTCGCGATCGCCGCGCGTGTCGAGGTGCGACGTTTCGGCCAGCTCGATCTGACGTTCGAACTCGTCGCCCAGCGCGCGGCGCGCGTCGGGCGGCAGCGCGCGGATCACCGACACGAGCAGCAATTCCTGGGCGTGGAGCACGCCGGACAGCGCCTGGACGTTCATGCCGACCTCCGTCGAGAAAACCGGCGCCGCGCGGCGCCGGTCTTTCCATACTAGGACTGCCGGCTGCAAAAGCCGAGCGCGGACGCGCAACGCGTCACGTCGCCCGCGCCGCGAGGCCCGCCGTGCGTCCGCCTCCCTTCGCGCTCACTCGGCGGCCGCCACGATCGGCTCCGTCGCCTGCGCGAGACTCAGTACCGTCTGCGCGATCGACTGGGTGGTGGCGAGCGTGTTGATCACGCCCGCGCGCAGCGCGCCGAGAATGCCGGTGGCCTTGGTCGGCTCGCTGGCGGTCGCGATCACGTTCGGGATGCGCTTGAGATCGTCGAGCGTGAGGCCGATCACGCGGCCGCGCAGCATGGTCGTCGCCGGGCGGCCGTGGATGTCGATGAAGTCGTAGCCCATGATGTCGCCGACCGCGCCGGCGCGCTTCGCGTCGGCCATTTCCTCCGGCGTGAACCAGCCCATCCGGACCATGTTGCTGTCCTCGAGGATGTCGCCGATGCCGACCAGCGCGACCGACGCGCGCTGCGCCTTGTTCAGCGACTGGCGCACGATGTCGTTGTCGAGCAGCGCCTGAAAGAGCTGCGGATCGTTGACGAGCGCGGGCGCGTAGAGCGTTTCGCTTTCGCCGCCGAAGCGCGCGGCGAGGCGCCGGCAGATGTGGTCGGCGTTCATCGTCTCGCCGCCGCGGAACGAGCCGCCGATCCCCGATACGAACGAGCAGTTGCGCTGCGTCGTCGACACCGCGTGGCGCGACACCGCGCTGACGTTGCGGCCCATCCCGACCGCGACGATGGTGCCGTCCGTCAGCACCCGGTCGAGATAGCTCGCGACCAGTCCGGCCAGCAGCTCGCGCTGGCTGTCCTGATCCTTGTGGTCGACCGAGATGATCGCGCGCTGGATGCCGAAACGCGCGACCAGCTCCTGTTCGAGATCCTGGACCGCGCGCGGATGATGGCGCACGCGGATCTCGACGATGCCCTCCTCGATCGCGCGCTTGAGCATCCGGCCCACCTTCGGGCGCGAGATGGCGAACTTTCGCGCGAGCTCTTCCTGGGTCAACCCGTCGACGTAGTAGCACTTCGCGAGTTGTGTGAGTTCGTCGTTTGTCATGTTGTCTTGTTCGCTTGTGGCGCCGCGCCGCGCGCGGTCATGAACCGCACGGCGCATCGTTCGGGCCGGCGGGGGTCATGCCGGCCCTGCGTTCGTATTCCGCGATCCGCTGCACCTTCGGCTGCGAGCGTCCGCCGTCGAATTCTGCCTTAAGCCACGCGTCGACGATGCTGTTCGCCAGTTCGCTGCCGATCACCCGCGCGCCCATCGTGAGGATCTGCGCGTCGTTGCTGCGCCGCGCACGCTCGGCCGAATAGGTGTCGTGGCACTGCGCGGCGCGGATGCCGGGCACCTTGTTCGCCGAAATCGCGACGCCGATGCCGGTGCCGCACAGCAGGATCGCGCGCGGGAAATCCCCGGCGGCGACCCGCTGCGCGACGTCGATCGCGATGTCGGGGTACAGCACCGACTGTTCCGCGCTGTGCGTACCGAAGTCGACCAGCTCGACATCGGGATGAGTCGCGCGCAGGTGCCGTTTGATCGACTCCTTGAGCGTGTAGGCCGCTTCATCGCAGCCGATCGCCACTTTCATGGTGGGCCTCCGTGACGCGCGCATCGGGTGCGCAAATGTGCAAGTGTGAGCAATTATAACGATCGAAATGAACATTTGGCAAAGGGCGAATTTTTGCTCACGGCTTGATGTGATCATAATTATTCTTTATATATCAATGATTTGATGATGATTTTCTAGTGACGACTAGCGTTTACCTGTAATTGACATGCTGAAATCACGATGACTACCATCCGTTCACGCTGTATCAAATCATCGTTGGTGAACAAAAGATCATCCGGGATACGACAGTGACTCCTGTTCTGCTCGAAGCAAGCCAGGTTGCGAAACGGTTCAACGGCGTGAGCGCGCTGCGCGACGGCCGCCTGACCCTGTCGGCGGGCCGCGTGCATGCGCTGTGCGGCGGCAACGGCACGGGCAAGTCCACCTTCCTGAACATCCTGATGGGGCTGCTGCGGCGCGACGAAGGAACGATCCGCCTGCAGGGCCGGGAAGTCGACTTCGCCTCGCCGGCCGATGCGCTCGCGCACCGGATGGCGATCATCACGCAGGAGCTGTCGCCGGTGCCGGGCATGAGCGTCGCGGAAAACCTCTACCTCGGCCGCGAGCCGACCCTGGCGCGCGTGGTGGTCGATTTCCGCGCGCTGCGGCGGCGCGCGCAGGACCTGCTGGACCGGCTCGGCTTCGCGATCGACGCGGGCGCGCCGATGCATCGGCTGAGCCTCGCGCAGACTCAGCTGGTCGAGATCGCGAAAGCGTTCAGCCACGACTGCCAGGTGATGATCATGGACGAGCCGACCTCCGCGATCGGCGAGCGCGAGACGGAGACGCTGTTCGCCGCGATCCGCAACGTCACCGCGCAGGGCGCCGGCATCATCTACGTGTCGCACCGTCTGAGCGAACTGTTCGACATCGCCGACGACTACACGGTGTTCCGCAACGGCGCGTATGTCGAGAGCGGCCGGATCGCCGACATCGATCGCGCGCATCTGGTGCGCACGATCGTCGGCCGGGAAATGCCGGTCGTCGACAAGGCATGCCGTCCGGCGGACGGCGCGCCGTGCCTGTCGGTCCGCAACCTGACGCGCGCGGGCGAGTTCGACGACATCAGCCTCGACGTGCGGCGCGGCGAGATCCTGGGCATTTACGGGCTGATGGGTTCCGGGCGCAGCGAATTCCTCAATTGCGTGTACGGGCTGACGCGCCCCGCGTCGGGCGCGCTCACGCTGAACGGCGCGCCGCTGCCGCCGGGCGATCCGGCGCGCGCGATCCGCGCGGGCATCTCGCTCGTCACCGAGGATCGCAAGGCGTCCGGCCTGGTGCTGTCGGGCAGCGTGCAGGACAACATCGCGATGTCCGCCTACGGCCGGCTGTCGCGCGCGGGCGTGATCCGCCGCGCGCGGGTGCGCCGGCTCGCCGAGTCGATGGCCGAGCGGCTGCGGATCAAGGCGGCGTCGCTGCGGATGCCGGTGGCGGCGATGAGCGGCGGCAACCAGCAGAAGGTCGTGCTCGCCAAGTGCCTGTCTACCGATCCCGTGCTGCTGCTGTGCGACGAGCCCACGCGCGGCATCGACGAGGGCGCGAAGCAGGAGATCTACCGGCTGCTCGACGCGTTCGCGCGCGACGGCGGCGCCGTGATCGTCGTGTCGTCCGAGGCGCCGGAGCTGCTGTACGTGAGCGACCGCATCGCCGTGTTCAAGGGCGGCCGCATCGCCGCCGTGTGCGCGGGCGACGAGGCCACCCAGGAAACCCTGCTGCATCTCGCTTCATGAACGAGCCCATGAATACCCAGACCCTCTCCTCCGTCGACGCCGCGCCGAAGCGCGTGAATCTCGCGGATCTCGCGAGCCGCTTCGGCATTCCGCTGATCTTCGTCGTGCTGTGCATCGTGCTCGCGTTCGCGAGTCCGTACTTCTTCACGTGGCGCAACTGGGGCGACATCCTGCGCCAGACGTCGATCAACGGCATCCTCGCGATCGGCATGACCTACGTGATCCTGACCAAGGGTATCGATCTGTCGGTCGGATCGGTGCTCGCGCTCGCGGGGATCGTGAGCGGGCTCGCGGGCGCGGCGGGGCACGGCCTCGTCGCGACGCTGGCCACCGGCATCGCATGCGGCGCGGCGCTCGGCGCGCTCAACGGCATCACGATCGCGCGCTTCAACGTGCCGCCGTTCGTGGTCACGCTCGGCATGCTGAGCATCGCGCGCGGCGTCACCTACATCGTCAACGACGGCAGCCCGGTCGCGAACCTGCCCGACAGCTATCTGTCGCTCGGCATCGGCAAGCTCGGCCCGCTCGGCATGCCGGTGCTGATCTTCGCGGCGGTCGCGCTGGCAGGCTGGTGGGTGTTGCGCTACACGACCTACGGCCGCTACCTGTATGCGGTCGGCGGCAACGAGAAGAGCGCGCGAACCTCGGGGATCGGCGTGCGCAAGGTGGTGTTCTCGGTGTACGTGGTGTCCGGGGCGCTCGCCGGACTGGCCGGGATGATCCTCGCCGCGCGCACCACGTCGGCGCTGCCTCAGGCGGGCGTGTCGTACGAGCTGGACGCGATCGCGGCCGTCGTGATCGGCGGCACGAGCCTGTCGGGCGGGCAGGGCGGCGTGGTCGGCACGCTGTTCGGCGCGCTGCTGATCGGCGTGATCAACAACGGGCTGAACCTGCTGGGCGTGTCGTCGTATTACCAGCAGATCGCCAAGGGTCTCATCATCGTGCTGGCGGTCCTCGTCGACGTCGCGCGCAAACAGCAGCGCTGATTCACGCGGCGCCGACACAAGCATTCCAACCGGAGGAGACAAGCATGACAACGACCAGGAACTGGATCGGCCGCGTCGCGGCGGCCGCGATGCTGACCGCCGCGCTCGCCGCCGCGGCGGCAAGCGGCGCGGCGCAGGCCGCCGGCACGCCGTATCGCGTCGGCGCGGCGGTGTACGGCATGAAAGGGCAGTTCATGCAGAACTGGGTGCGCGAGATCAAGGCGCATCCCGCCGTGAAGAACGGCACCGTGCAGCTCACGGTGTTCGACGGCAACTACGACGCGCTCACGCAGAACAACCAGATCGAGACGATGCTCACGCAGCAGTACAGCGGCATCCTGTTCGTGCCGATCGACACCAAGGCCGGGATCGGCGTCGCGACCCGCGCGTCGTCGTCGGACACGCCGCTGATCGCGTCGAACACCATGCTCGCGACGCCGCAGGTGCCGTACATCGGCAACGACGACGTGCAGGGCGGCCGCCTGCAGGCCGAGGCGCTCGCGAAGCAGCTGGGCGGCAAGGGCAGCATCGTGATCATCCAGGGGCCGATCGGACAGTCGGCGCAGATCGATCGCGAGAAGGGCGAGATGGAAGTGCTCGCGAAATATCCGGGCATCAGGATCGTCGAGAAGAAGACCGCGAACTGGTCGCGCGCGGAAGCGATGAACCTGATGGAGGATTGGCTCAACGCGCATCCGAAACAGATCAACGGCGTGATCGCGCAGAATGACGACATGGCGCTCGGCGCGCTGCAGGCGATCAAGAATCGCGGCCTCACGCCGAAGGACATTCCGATCACGTCGATCGACGGGATGCCGGACGCGATCCAGGCGGCCAAGAAGGGCGAGATCACGACTTTCCTGCAGGACGCGCAGGCACAGTCGCAGGGGGCGCTCGATCTGGTGCTGCGGCAGCTGGTCGGGTCGAGCTACAAGCCGCAGTCGGTGATCTGGCAGCGCTACGCGAAAGATCTGAAGTGGGACGACGGCACCGCGAAGCGCTACATCCTGCCGTGGGTGCCGGTCACGCCGGCCAATGCCGACCAGCTGTACAAGCAGGTCACGGGCGGTTGAGCGCGAGGCGGCCATGTCGAATCTCTGGGATAGGGCTTTCAATCTCGACGGGCGCGTCGCGCTCGTCACGGGCGGCGCCGCGGGTATCGGGCACGCGTGCGCGCAGCTGCTGGCCGCGCGCGGCGCACGGGTCGCGCTGGTGGACCTGAATCCGGACACCGCGCGGATCGCGGCCGCCCTGCCGGGCGGCGCGGATCGCCATGCGGGCTTCGCGCTCGACCTGCGCGACGGCGCCGCCGCGCAGGCGGCGGTCGAACTGGCGAGCGCGCGCTTCGGCGGCGTCGATCTGCTCGTCAACAGCGCGGGCGTCGCGCTGCTCGGTCCCGCGCTCGACGTCGATGCGGCGGCGTGGGACACGACGATGGCGATCAATCTGAAGGCGTCGTTCTTCATCGCGCAGGCGGCGGCGCGGCAGATGATCGCGGGCGGGCGCGGCGGGCGGATCGTCAATCTCGCGTCGCAGGCGAGCGTGATCGGGCTCGACCGCCATGTCGCGTACTGCGCGAGCAAGGCGGCGGTGGTCGGCATGACGAAGGTGCTGGCGCTCGAATGGGCGTGCCACGGCATCACGGTCAACGCGGTGTCGCCCACCATCGTGGAAACGGAGCTGGGCAAAAAGGCGTGGGCGGGCGAGGCGGGCGAGCGCGCGAAGCGCGAGATTCCCGCCGGACGGTTCGCGCAGCCCGACGAGATCGCGGCGCTGGTGCTGTACCTGCTGAGCGACGCGGCCGCGATGATGACCGGCGAGAACGTCGTGATCGACGGCGGCTACACGGTGCGCTGATCCGCGCCGACCCGCCGCGGACACGGATCGAAACACGGACAACCAGGAGACATTGCATGGCGTCGATAGTCGAAACGCTTGCGCCGGCGCGGCAGCCGGACGGGCGGGACGAAGCGCGCGCGCTGCCGGACACGATGCGCGCGGTAGTGTGCCACGGGCCGCAGGACTACCGGCTGGAACAGGTGCCGGTGCCGGTGCCCGGCCCGCACGAAATCCTCACGCGGGTGGAGCTGGTCGGGATCTGCATGGGCGACATCAAGACGTTCCGGGGCGCGCCGTCGTTCTGGGGCAGCGCGGTGCAGCCGCGCTACGTGAAGCCGCCGATGATTCCCGGGCACGAGTTCGTGTGCCGGGTGGTCGCGCTGGGGCCGGGTGCGGAAAGCCGCGGCGTGCGGGTGGGCGACCGGGTGATTTCCGAGCAAATCGTGCCGTGCTGGGGCTGCCGGTTCTGCAACCACGGCCAGTACTGGATGTGCCAGAAGCACGATCTGTACGGATTCCAGAACAACGTGCAGGGCGCGATGGCCGAGTACATGATCTTCACGAAGGAAGGCATCGTGCATCGGGTGCCCGACGCGATCCCACCCGGCGAGGCGATCCTGATCGAACCGCTCGCCTGCTCGCTGCATGCCGCCGACCGGGCCGACGTCGGGTTCGACGACGTGGTGGTGGTGGCCGGCGCGGGCACGCTCGGGCTCGGCATCGTCGGCGCGGTGCGGATGCGCAATCCGAAGCGGCTGATCGTGCTGGACATGAAGCCGGAGCGCGCCGAACTGGCGCGGCGGATGGGCGCGGACGAAGTGTGGAACCCGGGCGAGACGGACGTGGTGGCGAAGATCCAGTCGATCACCGACGGCTACGGCTGCGACATCTATATCGAGGCCACCGGCCATCATCGCGCGGTCAACCAGGGGCTGTCGATGCTGCGCAAGCTCGGCCGCTTCGTCGAGTTCAGCGTGTTCAACGACGATGCGACGGTCGACTGGTCGATCATCGGCGACCGCAAGGAGCTTGACGTGCTCGGCTCGCATCTGGGGCCGTACATGTATCCGCGTGCGATCGATTTCATCGCGTCGCGCAAGATCGACGTGCGCGGGATCGTCACGCACCGGTTCGCGCTGTCGCAGTTCGCCGAGGCGTTCGCCGTGATGGAGCGCGGCGAGCAATCGTTGAAGGTCGTCCTGGACCCACAGAGATAACGCATGAATCGAGTCATCAATCATCCCGACTACGTGGTCGAGGACATGCTGCGCGGCATCGTCGCCGCGCATCCGGAACTGACGCTCGACGCGGCCAATCCGCGCGTGATCGGGCTCGCGCGGCCGGTGCCGGGCAAGGTCGGCGTCGTGACGGGCGGCGGCTCCGGCCACGAACCGGCCTTTCTCGGCTATGCCGGACCGGGCCTGCTCGACGCGGTGGCGGTGGGCGAGGTGTTCTCGTCGCCCACCGCGAAGAGCTTTCTCGATGCGTTCCGGCGCGCCGATCGCGGCGCGGGCGTCGCGTGCCTGTACGGCAATTACGCGGGCGACAACATGAACGTCAAGCTGGCCGTGAAGATGGCGGCGGCGCAAGGCATCGACGTGAAGACCGTGGTCGCGAACGACGACGTTGCGTCGGCGGCGAGGGACGAGCGCGACAAGCGCCGCGGCGTCGCGGGCGAGATCCTGATGTGGAAGGCGGGCGGCGCGCGCGCGGCGGCGGGCGGCACGCTCGACGAAGTGATCGCGAGCGCGCGCAAGGCGATCGATGCGACGCGCTCGGTCGGCATCGGCCTGTCCGCCTGCACGATCCCGGCGAACGGCAAGGCGAACTTCCATATCGCGGACGGCGAGATGGAGCTGGGCATCGGCCACCACGGCGAGCATGGCGTGCGGGTGACGCGCACCGTGTCCGCGAAGGACATGGCCGCGCTGATGCTCGACATCGTCCTGCCGGATTTTCCGCTGGAGCGCGGCGAGGAGGTGTCGGTGCTGGTGTCGGGGCTGGGCGCGACGCCGTTGATGGAGCAGTACATCCTGTACGCGGAAGTCGCCGAGCGGCTGGCCGATGCGGGGCTCGACATCGGCTTTCGCTTCGTCGGCAATCTGTTCACGTCGCTCGAGATGATGGGCGTCACGCTGACGATCACCCGGCTCGACGAGGAATTGAAGCAGCTGTTCGCGGCGCCGTGCCGCAGCATCGGCCTGACCGTGGGAGGACCGGCATGAGCCAGCAAAGCCTGCCGCTCGCGGACGCGGGGTTCGTGGTGCGCGATCTGGTCGATGTGATCCGCGCCCATCGCGAGTCGCTGTCCGAGATCGACGCCGCGATCGGCGACGGCGATCACGGCATCAACATGAACAAGGGATTCAGCCAGTGCGGCGCGCAGCTGGACGCGCGCGGCGATGTCGGCCTGCCCGACGCGCTCGACGCGCTGGCGTCGTCGCTGCTCGACGGCATCGGCGGATCGATGGGGCCGCTGTACGGCAGCTTCTTCATGGCGTTCGCCGCGCCGCTGAAGGGCCGGGCCGCGCTCGACGCGCCGCTGTTCGGTGCCGCGCTGTCGGCGGGGCTGGCGGGCGTGCGGGCGCTGAGCGACGCGCGGATCGGCGACAAGACCCTGATCGACACGCTCGTGCCCGCCGATGCCGCATTCCACGAGGCGGTGCGCGCCGGGCAGGATTTCCGGCACGCGCTCGCGGCGATGAGCGCGGCGGCCGAGCGCGGCAAGGAATCGACCCGCTGGCTGCAGGCGAAGATCGGCCGGGCCGCGCGGCTCGGCGAACGCTCGGTCGGCACGCTCGACGCGGGCGCGACGTCGTGCTGCCTGATCCTGTGCAGCATGGCGGGATCGATCGGCGCGCGGCTGGACTGACGGCCGCGCCCGGCGCGCAACCGGTCGTCAGGACTGCATGAGGAAGGTCGGTCAGCGGCCGAGCCGCTTGCGGAAGAACACGACGCGCTCGGTTTCGTCGAAGCCCAGCGCGCGATGCAGCGCGTGGGCGGCGGCGTTGCCGAGCGCGGCGTCGGAGGCGAATTCGACGCAGCCGCGTTGCGCGCCCCATGCGCCCACCGCGGCGCACAGCGCGTGCGCGATGCGTTGCCGCCGCGCGGCCGGAATCACGTAAAGGCCTTCGAGGAAAATCACGGGGGCGGTGTCGCAGCCGTTCACGTAGTCGTGCCGCAGCGCGGCTTCGGCGAAGCCGAGCACCGTGCCGTCGCCGTCGATGGCGACGAAATTCGCGTAGCGATGAGGCTGGTCCAGCAGCCGCGCGATTTCGCGCGCATGCTCGTCGGCGGGCCGGTGCGGCCACAGCGCGCATCGCAGATCGCGCCATGCGGGCGCGTCGCCGGACGTGGCGGAACGGATCGCGCGTGCCGGCGGCGGCATGGACGGCAGGGCCGCTGCGTCAGGATGTCGCGGGCGTAGCGGCCCGCGCGGTGCGCAGCACGTCCGCGACCCGCTCGACGAATGCCAAGTCGACGCTCGACAGCGCTTCGCGCTTGCCGTCCGGCATCTCGATCATCAGGTAGTGCGTGACGTCCTGGGTGGTCCACGCGAGATAGCCGACCACCACGAGCATCACGCCGGCGACGAGCACGGCGCTCGAACCGAACACGCCGCCCGCGATCGCGGCGACGAGGCCGGACAGCGAGATGGCGACCGGAACGATCTTGTTCTTGCGGAGGGTGAGGACTTCGATGCCGCGAATGTCGCGCAGCGCGAAGAGCTGCCCGGCGGCGGAAAGGCCGTTGCGCGTGATTGTCACGCCGCGTTCGTTGAAAGCGTTTTCCATCATGTCTGGCGAAGCGGAAAACGCGCAGGGTAACAGACTTCGTTGCGGGGCCGAACGAGGCGCGGTGCCGCACGGCACCGCGCGCCCGGCGTGCCCGCGCGGCTAGAGCGGCGCCGCGCCTTCGCCGTACAGGCGGCCTGGCACGTGCGCGGCCACGACTTCGGCGATCTCCGCCTCGGTGCATTCCGCCGGCACGATCTGACGGCGCGCGGGAGCGTCGAGATGCATCGTCCATTCGACGAGCCGGTAAGGCCGGCCCCACGGACGCTGTACGGCCACCGACACACGACAGCTTTGAACCGGCAGCGCGTGTTCGCGCGTGAGTATCGTGTGCAGATGGCTGAAAACGGTATCTTCGATCATCGTCGCCTCCGATCCTGTCTTGCGTTGAATGGTCTTCGCCACCGAAATCCAGATAAAAAAATGCCGCCGATACTCAGGCGGCCAACAGGGGGGGTGAGAGCATCCTCTCAGCCCAGAATTAAGCGAAACTTAAAAGTGCATAAAAAAACGCCCCGCAGGATTGCGGGGCGTTTCTGCCGTAGTGTGCCGCGAGTTAAGCGAACGCTTTAGAACTTGTGGCGGATACCGACGCGGACGGCGACCTGGTTGTCGGCGCCCGTGCCCGACGTACCGAAGTAGCTCGTGCTCGAACCGATCTGCGCTTGCAGCGCCGTGCCGTTCGCGAGTTTGCCCGATGCCGATTGATAGATGCCGAGCAGGTACACGTCGGTGCGCTTGCTGAGCGCGTAGTCGACGCTCGCGTCCACCTGGTTGTAGTGGCCCGATGCGCCGTCCGTCAGGCGCGAGTACGTGTAGCCCAGGCCGCCCGACAGTGCCGGCGTGAACGCGTACTTGCCGCCCACTTCATAGTTGGCGAACGTGAGGCCCGCGCCTTGCAGCGCTTCGAGGTGCGTGTTGGTCCACAGCAGCCAGGCGGTAGCCGCGCCGAACGAGTAGCGGCCGCCCACGCCGTACGAACGCAACTGGCGCAGTTGCGACGACGTGTAGTTCGCGACGCTCGCCGTACCCGGGAAGCGGATCGTCGTGTAGGCCGCGCCGATGCCGAACGGGCCGTTCGCGTAGTTCGCGCCGAAGCTGTACGCGCTCGACGTGGCCGACGTGGTGCCCGCTGCCGGCGAACCGGCGAAGGCGCCAGCCTGGTTCGAGAAGCCGTACAAACCGCCGAACGTGAGGCCCGAGAAGTTCGCGCTCGTGAACTTCACCGAGTTGTCGATACGGCTGGACGTCAGCTGGTCGAGGTCGTTGATGTGGTACGCGTAGTTGCCCGCGACCGTGTTGCCGCCCGTCGAGTAGTTCGAGCCGAGGATGTCGGTCGAGAACGAGTACTGGCGGCCGAACGACAGCGTGCCGACGTTGTTCTGCGACAGGCCGACCCATGCCTGGCGGCCGAAGATGCGCGTCGTGGTGGCGTTGCTCTGGCCGAGCGCGCCGTTGCCCGAATTGAAGCCGTTTTCGAGCACGAAGATTGCCTTCAGGCCGTTGCCGAGGTCTTCGGTGCCGCGCAGGCCCCAGCGGCTGCCCTGAGCGACGCCGTCGTCGTACTTGAACAGCTTGCTGCTGCCCGTACCGGCCTTCGAGTGGTTCACATAGCTGATACCGGCGTCGATCACGCCGTACAGGGTCACGCTGCTTTGCGCGTGAGCGGCGCTGGCCGTCGCGGCGAGAATAGCGGTGGTCAACAGTTTCTTGTTCAAAGCAATCTCCGAGCGAATAAAAAATGGATGCGGTTCCGCTGCGCTCTTCAAGGCGCTTGGAAGGAACGGTCCGAACTGTAATGACGGGGCACGTAATGAATGTGACAGGTCTTGTCATATTGATGCAGTGTCGCGCCGACGCCACACCGGATGATCGTCGCTTGCAAGGCCGCGAGTTATATCGATTTCGCCCGACGATCGGCGCGGCGCGGGAATATGCGTATGAAAAAAGCTTGGTTTGGCCCCCTGTCCGCCCATGCGAGGATGCGCGCTCACGACAAAAACGGGATGTGAGGACACGCTATGCAACGTTTTGCTTCGATTGCCCGCCGGACGGCCGCGGGCGCCGCGCTCGCCCTGGCGGCGACGCTCGCGCACGCCGACGGCGGCGCGCCGCTCAAGATCGGCACGATGAGCGGCCCGGATGCGCAGATCTGGTCCGAAGTGACGAAGGTCGCCGCGCGCGACGGCCTCGCGATCAAGGTGATCGAATTCAACGACTACGTGCAGCCGAACGCCGCGCTCGACGCGGGCGACCTCGATGCGAACGGCTTCCAGCACCAGCCGTTCCTCGACAGCCAGATCAAGCAGCGCGGCTACAAGATCGTGAACGCGGGCCTCACGTACACGTCGCCGATGGGCTTCTATTCGAAGAAAATCAAGAACTTGAGAGATCTGCCGGTCGGCGCGAAGGTCGGTATCCAGAACGATCCGTCGAACGGCAACCGTGCGTTGCTGCTATTGCAGAAATACGGCGTGATCAAGCTGAAGCCGGGTGCCGGGGCGAACGGCGTCAATGCGACGCCGCTCGACGTGGCCGACAACCCGAAGAAGATCCGGATCGTGGAGCTCGATGCCGCGCAGCTGCCGCGCGCGCTGCCGGACCTGGACGCCGCGTCGATCAATACCGACTACGCGGTGAAGGCCGGCCTGACGCCGGTGAAGGACGCGATCGCGATCGAGGATCTGAAGGGGCCGTACGCGAACCTGATCGCGGTGCGCGCGCAGGACAAGGACAAGCCCTGGGTGAAGAAGCTCGTCGCCGCGTATGAATCGGACGACGTGCGCAAGTTCATCGACGCGAAGTTCGGCGGCGCGATCGTGCCGGCCTTCTGAGCGGACGGCGCCGGCCGGATCGGGCTCGGCCGGCTTCGCGCCGGGAAGCGCAAGCCCGGCCCCTCCGCCCGCTTTGCGCCGATCGCTTCAACCGGCGCGCGTCGCGTGTTTCCCGACCGCCTCAAACGACATCGCCCGCGTGAAGCGGGCGATGTCGTTTGGGAGAGGCGGCGCGGCACGGCACGGCACGGCGCGGCGCCGGCGGCCGCTGCCGAGGATCAAGACAGCGTGCCGCGTGCCCGCGACCCCGTCAGGCCGACAGCAGCGAGCCGGTGCGGATCGGCGTCGCGCCCGCGATGCGCGCGACTTCCATGCCGGCGGTCGCGAAGCGCGCGATCTGGCGCGCGTACAGCACGCCGGACACGCTGCTCTTGAGCGTGACGACGCGATCGGTCAGCGGATCGACGATATCGACGATATCCTGCCCGGCCTCGACCCACCCCCCGACCGGCGTGCGGAACACGATGACGCCCGACACCGGCGCGACCAGCGGCTCCGTGCCCGCGAGCGGCGTGGCGGGGAAGTCGAGCGCCGGCAGCGGCGCGGGCGAGCCCTCGATCGCGCCGCGCGCGGTCAGATACTCGACCAGCGCTTGCGCGTCGTGCTCGGCCAGCTCGTACGACACGTCGCGTTCGCTGCGCAGCTCGACCGTGACGGAAATCGATCCGTTCGGGATCGGGAACCGGTCGCCGAAGCGCTTGCGCAGGTCCGACCAGCAGAAGCTGTGGATCTCGTCGAACGGATTGCCGACCGAGTTGAGCGCGAGCAGCGACGCTTTCGCGCCCAGATAGCGCGCGAGCGGCTCGACGTCTTCCCACAGGTCCGGGTTCGTATACAGATGCATCACCGCGTCGCAGTCGCAATGCAGGTCGAGCACGATATCGGCGTCGTACGACAGCTTTTGCAGCGCGAGGCGCTGCGATTCGAGTTCGGTTTTCGGTTTCTGCTCGTCGAGCGCCTCGCGCATCGTCGCGCGGACGGCCGCGAGATTGTGCGCCGGGTCGGCGTTCAGGCGCGACTCGATGCGCGGCGCGACGAGCGCGGCGAGGTCGTGGAAATTGCGGTTGAAATTCTGCATCGAACCCAGCTCGAAGCGGCCGAGATGGTCGCCGAACACGTGCTGCGACAGGCCGATCGGGTTCGGCACCGGCACGACGACGATTTCCTCGCGCAGCTTGCCGGCGGCCTCCAGCGCCGCGAGCTTGCGGCGCAGCAGCGTGGCGACCAGCATGCCCGGCAGCTCGTCCGCATGCAGCGACGACTGGATATAGGTCTTCTTCCCGCCGCTCGGGCCGTAATGAAAACTGGTGATGCGGCGCTCGGTGCCGAGCGACGGAGAGATCAGCGGATGGGTCTGCGTTTGCATGATTGGTATGGGCGGCGCAGCGGCTGCGGATCGTTGATGTCAGTGGAGTGACGATTGTACGTTGCCCGCTGCAAGCGCATCAAACTTGCGCTAAAACCCTGATTTTTCTCATGGGAATCAACCGGTTGCCCAGGAAATATTTGACCGGCGCGGCGCTGTCGCGGCTTCCGCTCGACAGCGTTTTGTCAGATTCCGGGGTCTCGGACGACAGTACGGGGCGCCCTGCATCCGCGGGCATGTCACTGCGCTTGGGCGTCGGCCGCCGGGTATCCGGCGGCGCGGTCCCGAGCCTTCGTCGAGGTTCGCTATGAAGAAAAAGTTACTGATCCTGGCCGTCTCGCACCTGATCGCGCTGGCCGCGGGGTTTGCCGCCGGCGTGTACGTGCTGCCGATCCTGACGGCGGAGCCCGGCGTCAGCGCGCAGGCGGCCCGGGCGGCCGCGCAGCAGGCCCGCTACACCGGGCAATTCCGGCGGGATCTGCCGGGCAGCGATGCGCTGCACTGGGCGGACGCCAGCCTGGCGGTGACGCCCGGCGCGCTGGTGCTCGAAGGGCGCGTCGCCCCCGGGCCGGACTATCGGATCTATCTGGTGCCGGCGTTCGTCGACAACCGGGAAGCGTTTCTCGCGCTGAAGGCCCGGGCGCGCCAGGTCGGCACGCTCAAGACGTTCGGCCATTCCGTGACGCCGCTCGCGCCGGACGTCGAACTCGACGCGTACACCACGGTGGTGATCTGGTGCGAACGCTTTTCGCAGTTCATCAGCGCCGCGCGATACCGGTAGGCGCCCGGGCCGCTTGCGCAAAAAAACGGGCCCCACTGAGAAGTGGAGCCCGTTTCGGGCCGGCGCCGGGCCGGCAATCCGGCCGATTGGCCGGATATCGCGCGAGTTACTTGCCGTAGACGTCGAAATCGAAGTACTTCTTCGCGAGCTTGTCGTAGGTGCCGTCCTTGCGCATGTCGGCGATCGCCTTGTCGATCTTCGCCTTCAGGTCGGTGTCTTCCTTGCGCAGGCCGATGCCGGCGCCTTCGCCGAGGATCTTCGGATCGTCGAGATCCGGGCCGGCGAAGCCGTAGCCCGCGCCGCGCGGCGTCTTGAGGAAGCCGATATCGGCTTGCACCGCGTCCTGCAGCGTCGCGTCGAGGCGGCCGGCCAGCAGGTCGGCGTAGACCTGATCCTGGTTCTGGTACGGCTGCACCTTCACGCCCTTCGGCGCCCAGTAGGTCTTCGCGTAGGTTTCCTGGATCGTGCCCTGCTCGACGCCGACCGACTTGCCCTTCAGCGCTTCCGCCGTCGGCATCACGTTCAGGCCTTTCTTCTCGACCAGGCGGGTCGGCGTGTTGAACAGCTTCGACGAGAAGGCGATCTGTTCCGCGCGCTGCGGCGTCATCGACATCGACGACAGCACGCCGTCGAACTTGCGGGCCTTCAGCGCCGGGATCATGCCGTCGAAATCGTTTTCGACCCACACGCACTTCGCCGCGAGGCGTTTGCAGATTTCATTGCCGAGATCGATGTCGAAGCCCGCCAGCTTGCCGTCGGGGCCTTTCGACTCGAACGGCGGGTAGCTTGCATCGACGCCGAAACGGACCGTCGACCAGTCTTTTGCGTAGGCGCCGCTTGCCGATACGGCAAGCACGGCGATCGTCCAAGCCGCTACGATTTTTTTCACTGTGACTCCTCGTGTAGTTCGATGATTGCGCGCGGTTGTGCCGCGCGCTTCTGCCCGGCGCGGCTGCTGGCCGGGCTGACTGGCGCGCCCGTCCGGTCAGGGACGAACGGTGCGGCAAGATTACCAAGACAAAATAGAGAGAGGCTGCTTAGTAGAAGTCCCGATGGCAGCGGGCACGGGGCGGTAGCGGTGCCGCTCGGACGGCCGTTATTGCGGGATCGGCAATGATGCGGGGCGATATTCAGGGCGCGCGGCGCCGGCGGTGCCCCCGCTCACGCCAGCGTTTCGCCGACCGCCTGCCTGAGGCACGCGGTGAACTGCGTGACGGCGGGCGTCGGCAGCAGGTCGCGGCGCGCGAGGATCGACAGGTCGTAGCTCGGCAGCGTTTCTTCCAGGTCGGCCGCGCGGATGCCGAGCGGCGCGACCACCGCCGCGAGCGGTTTCGTGAAGCAGCCGATCACGTCGGAGCGCGACACGAGGCCGAGCGTCACGGCGAACGACGACGGCGCGCGCAGCAGCCGCTTCGGCAGCGGCAGCCCGTGCGCGCTGAACATCGCCATCATCACGCTGTGCGGGAAGTGGTCGGCGCCGACGGTGACGATCCATTCGGCGTCGAGCAGATCGGACAGATGCCGCGCCCGCGCGAGCGGATGCCCCTCGCGCATCGCGACGACGAATTCGGTCGACAGCAGCGGCACTTGCGTGAAATCGCGATCGAGCGCCGGGATGTGATGGATCGCCGCGATGTCGAGCGTGCCGTTGCGCAGCCGCGCGAGCGCGTCGGGCACCGTGACTTCCTCCATCGACAGGTGCACGTTCGGCATCGTCGCGCGGAATTTCACGACCGCGCGCGGCAGCGCGGTCAACGCGATCGACGGCATCGTCCCCACCGCGATCCGTCCCGACAGTTCGCCCTTCACCTGCTCGACCGCCTCGACGGTGCGCCGCATATCGCCCAGCAACTGCTCGGCGCGCGGCAGCAGCGCGTGCCCGCACGCGGTCAGCTCGACGCCGCGCACGCTGCGCACCAGCAGCTCCGCGTTGAGCGCGTGCTCCAGCTCGCGGAGCGTGTGCGTGACCGCCGGCTGCGTGACGCCCAGCTCGCGCGCGGCGGCGCGCAGGCTCTTGTGGTGCGCGGCGGAAACGAATGCCTGCAGCTGGGTGAGGTTCAGGTAGTTGCGGATACGGGTCATGGAGGAGGTCCGGATAGCGTCCGCATGCATTGTCCTACAAGGCCGCCCGGATATCGGCGGCGGCCGGAAAGCGGCGCGTGCGGCGGCCGGCGGGATCGGGCGGGTTCGGGATCGCGGTTCGCGGGTGGCGTGACCGACCGACGGCGCATCCGGCTCGCGACCAAGCCGTCGACAGCCCCGGGATTCGGCGCGCGTCATGAAAATGCAACGCGCGCGGCGCATGCGCGGGATGCGAGGGCGAGCGGAGGGACAGGGCGGCGTGTCGCCGCATCGATCCCGTTCATCCGGTACGCCATGTAGCGCATCCACGAAGGCTCGTCGCTTCGCTTGCGTGGCCCTGTGCGGCCGTGTCGTGCGCGACGCTCGCGCGACGGACGAACGCGCATCGGTCAGGCTTCCGGAGCAGCGCGCTGCGGAGACGGTTACGCTATGCGTGCCGGCGCAGCGGGTGCGCACAATCGACGCGCGTCAACGGCTGAAACTAACGGAGGCAATCGCTGTCGTATCGCGCTCATTGAGTAAACCTATTTCCGGTGTCCATCGATAAACCTTACTATGGACAAGCGATATCCGGCCGCGAACGAGCCGGGTACCCGAGTGCCCACGATCCAAGGAGAACACGCATGTCGACTGAAGCGAAGTGCCCTTTCACGCATACCGCTGGCGGTGGCACATCGAACCGTGACTGGTGGCCCGATCAACTGAAGGTGAAACTCCTTCGCCAGCATTCCTCCCTGTCCGACCCGATGGACAAGGATTTCAACTACGCCGAAGCCTTCAAGACACTCGACCTGGCCGCCGTGAAGAAAGATCTGCACGCGCTGATGACCACGTCGCAGGCCTGGTGGCCGGCCGACTTCGGCCACTACGGGCCGCTCTTCATCCGCATGGCCTGGCACAGCGCAGGCACCTATCGCACGGGCGACGGCCGCGGCGGTGCGGGCAGCGGGCAGCAGCGCTTCGCGCCGCTCAACAGCTGGCCCGACAACGTGAGCCTCGACAAGGCGCGCCGTCTGATCTGGCCGATCAAGCAGAAATACGGCCGCAACATTTCGTGGGCCGATCTGATCATCCTGACCGGCAACGTCGCGCTGGAGTCGATGGGCTTCAAGACTTTCGGTTTCGCCGGCGGGCGCCCGGATGCCTGGGAGCCGGACGAGGACGTGTACTGGGGCACCGAGAAGACGTGGCTGGGGGGCGATGAGCGCTACACGGGCGATCGCGATCTCGAGAATCCGCTGGCCGCGGTGCAGATGGGCCTGATCTACGTGAACCCGGAAGGCCCGAACGGCACGCCCGATCCGATCGCGGCGGCGCGCGACATTCGCGAGACCTTCGCGCGGATGGCGATGAACGACGAGGAAACGGTCGCGCTGATCGCGGGCGGCCACACGTTCGGCAAGACCCACGGCGCCGCCCCGGCGTCGCACGTCGGTCCCGATCCGGAAGCGGCCGGCCTGGAGCAGCAGGGCCTGGGTTGGAAGAACAGCTTCGGCACCGGCGTGGGCGACGATGCGATCACGAGCGGCCTCGAAGTGATCTGGACGAGCACGCCGACGCAATGGAGCAACCATTTCTTCGACAACCTGTTCGGCTACGAATGGGAACTGACGAAGAGCCCGGCCGGCGCGCATCAGTGGAAGCCGAAGGGCGGCGCGGGCGCCGACACGATCCCCGATCCGCACGATCCGTCGAAACGCCGCACGCCGTCGATGCTGACGACCGACCTCTCGCTGCGCTTCGATCCGGTCTACGAAAAGATCTCGCGGCGCTTCCACGCGCACCCCGACCAGCTCGCCGACGCATTCGCGCGCGCGTGGTTCAAGCTGACCCATCGCGACATGGGTCCGCGCGCGCGCTATCTCGGCCCGGAAGTCCCGACCGAGGAATTGCTGTGGCAAGACCCGGTGCCGGCGCTCGATCATCCGCTGGTCGACGGGCAGGATGTCGCGGCGCTGAAAGCGAAGATCCTCGCATCGGGGCTCACGGTGTCGCAGCTGGTGTCGACCGCGTGGGCATCGGCATCGACGTTCCGCGGCTCGGACAAGCGCGGCGGCGCGAACGGCGCGCGCATCCGGCTCGCGCCGCAGAAAGGCTGGGCGGTCAACCAGCCCGAACAGCTCGCGAAAGTGCTCGCGACGCTGGAAGGCATCCAGACCGAGTTCAACGGCGCGGCGTCGGGCGGCAAGAAAATATCGCTCGCCGATCTGATCGTGCTGGCCGGGTGCGCCGGCGTCGAGCAGGCCGCGAAGAACGCCGGCCACGCGGTGACGGTGCCGTTCGCGCCGGGTCGCACGGACGCGTCGCAGGAGCAGACCGACGTCGAGTCGTTCGCCGTGCTGGAGCCGATCGCCGACGGCTTCCGCAATTATCTGAAGGGCAAGTACACGGTCCCGGCCGAGGCGCTGCTGATCGACAAGGCGCAATTGCTGACGTTGTCCGCGCCCGAGCTGACGGTGCTGATCGGCGGGCTGCGCGTATTGAACGCGAACGTGGGCCAGAGCCCGCACGGCGTCCTGACCCGGCGGCCGGAAGCGTTGACGAACGACTTCTTCGTCAATCTGCTCGACATGGGCATCGAATGGAAGCCGGTGTCGGATGCGAACGACGTGTTCGAAGGGCGCGATCGCGCGACGGGTGCGGTGAAGTGGAGCGGCACGCGCGTCGATCTGGTGTTCGGTTCGAACTCGGAGCTGCGCCCGCTGAGTGAAGTCTACGGCAGCGCGGACGCGCAGCAGAAGTTCGTGCGGGATTTCGTCGCCGCGTGGAGCAAGGTGATGAACCTCGATCGCTTCGATCTCGCGTGATGCCGATGCGCGAGGCCTGACGCTCGCGCGGCACATGCGCAACGGCCGGTCGCGAGACCGGCCGTTTTCATCGGGTCGTCCGTCGGCGTGTGCTCAGCAGCCTTCCGCGTTGCACAGCATGACGATGTTGTTGCTGGTGAACTGCGGACCGTTGAAGACCTGCCCGAAGGTTCCCGTGCACGACTGGCTGATATAGCCGTGCACCGTCGCATCGACGTGATTGCCGGAGCCGTAGTCACGGATCCATGGGCCGCCGCTCGATCCGTAGGTCATGTTGCAGGCCATGTTCAGCACGCCCGATCCGCAACTGGAGGGCTGGGCCGAGCTTTGCGACGCGCAGCTTTCGAGGCTGTTCGCGCCGCCGATGTTGCCCGGATAGCCGAACGCGTGCATCGGCTGCGACGGCGAGTAATTCCACGAGCGTCCGAGCCAGCCGGTGTAGTAGGTGATGGGGTGTCCCGCCGCATCATTCTGCAGCCTGATCACGCAGACGTCGGAGGGGATGTCGCCGTTGTTGATCCACGAGTTCGGCACCCGGGCATCCGCCCAGTTGAATATGCCGTACGGCGCCTTGCCGTTGTTGTACCCCGGCGCGAACGACCAGCCGCCGATCCAGCCGTTGCTCGAACGGTCCCAGCAGCAATGCGCGGCGGTGACGATGATGTTCTTCCCGCTGACGACGGATGCGGTGCAGGTGCCGATGCTCGTGAAGAGCTTGCCGATCGCGGCGGTCTGCGCGTGCGCCGTTCCGAAGGGAACGGCCGACAGGATCAGGGCGGCGGCGCACAAAAGCGCACGTCCGAAACGATACGGCTTGGCGACCATGGCTGTCTCCTTGGCTACGTGACCTGCCTGTACCTCGCATCACTTCTCACTTCCAGTCGTCCGGATGCAGCCTGCGGGCTTCTTCTTCCGCTTTGGGATCCGGCGCGCCGCCCGCGGACGCGCCGCGCTTCGCGGTCTTCAACGCCTTGCGTTCCTTGGCGGTCAGCGTGCGCGGCGTGGGCTTGCCGATCGTGGTGTTCCAATCCAGCGGCTTCGCGGCGAGCCGCTCCTCGCGCGTCTGGAACGACGGTTCCTTCATCGCGCGCGCTTTCTCGGAGTCGTGCTGGATGGACATGGAATCTCCGGCGGGCGCCGTTTGCGCAAGGGCGGGTTTCGACGCCGCGAGCGCGGCGACGGCAACGATGCCGGCCGCCGTCGCCAAGGCGAAACCGCGACCGGTAAGACGGGCTTTCGACGACATGTTGGACTCCTGTCTGGCCGGGGCTTGCCGACACGGCGCCGGCGTTGCCGATGAGCGGGTCCGATGGACACCCGGCCGATGGCGGCGCGTGTCCGCAAATTCAATTCCCGTTATAGGCGCCGGTTTATGTTTGTCAATCGCATCGACGGCCATGCAAGGCGGAACGCACACTCGGCCGTTCGATCCGGCCGCTGTTTCGAGTGAAGGCGATCGACGGGGCGTGCCGCGCCGAGCGTTCGCGATGCCGGCTCGACTGCAAGAGCGGCGGCGCTGAGCGGCGAATCCCGTGCCGTGCATTCGACGGCATTTTCATGTTCTTTATATCGATCGGGTCTCGATAAAAATTCTTATGCGGTAAATGCTTCGATATGGGGTTTCGGTATCCCGATCCGCCCGGATGAGGCAATCAGTTCTGCATACCGATGGCCATCCCGCAACGTCGAAAACGCGTGAACCAGTTCCACGCGCGCGCCGGAGGATGAATCGTTTTTCGTCAGCGGCTGCTGAACGCGCGGCTTCGAGGTCACGCCGTCCACGTGCGCCGAATGCGGTGCGGCGTATCGGCCGGATCGCTTCATCCGGAGAACGCGGGGGCGCGGCGGGCGGCAGCGACGATGTGCCGGTTGCGCGGAGGCGGCCCGGAAGCCGCGGCCGCTTGCTCGATCCGGTCCCATTGAAAGCGTTGCGCGTGCTGGCCCGATGCGCGTTGCGCACGCACGAGGGCGCCGCGTCCACGCACCCCGGCACGCATCAACCCGGCCGCCGGTGGGGTAAATTACCGGTCCTTTCATGGTTTTCGGTTATATTACGGCCGCCGTCGCCTCCGGCCTGCTGTCGTGAGGCGACGCTCCGGCGGTTCGTTCGAACCGGTCCGGCGTGCCGCCTTCCGGCGCGCGCCCGGTCGATATCGCCGGCTCCCGCCTCGCCTGCCGGCGCGGCGGCATTCATTCCAAGCGGCGTCCGGATCTCGCGACGCAATACGCCCCGAGACACACAATTTGTCGCAGTACGCCAAGGCGGGCCGTCGAGCCCGCCGGATCGCCATTGGCGCACGCGATTCGTCAGCGCCGGACCGGACGGTTCGGCGTGCCGGCAAGCATTTCACGAACGCAAGAAAGGTGGTTCATGGTGGGTAAAACGATCAGAGCAGTGCTGTTGGGGTTGGTGGTGTCGTTGACCGCGCTGTCCGCGCGGGCCGACGAGCCGAAAAAGGTCGATGTCCTCTTGGTCGGCGGCGGCATCATGAGCTCGACGCTGGGCGTGTGGCTGCACGAGCTGCAGCCCGACTGGTCGATGATGATGATCGAGCGTCTCGACGGCGTCGCGCAGGAAAGCTCGAACGGCTGGAACAACGCCGGCACAGGGCACTCGGCGCTGGCCGAACTGAACTACACGCCCGAGAAGCCGGACGGCAAGATCGACATCTCGAAAGCGATCGAGATCAACGAGTCGTTCCAGATCTCGCGCCAGTTCTGGGCGTGGCAGGTGAGGAACGGCGTATTGAAGAATCCGCGCTCGTTCATCAACTCGACGCCGCACATGAGCTTCGTCTGGGGCGACGACAACGCGCGCTACCTGAAAAAGCGCTACGAGGCGCTGCAGGCGAGCCCGCTGTTCCGCGGCATGCAGTATTCGGAGAACGACGACCAGATCAAGCAGTGGGTACCGCTGATGATGGAAGGCCGCGATCCCAAGCAGAAGATCGCCGCGACCTGGACGCCGATCGGCACCGATGTGAATTTCGGTGAAATCACCCGCCAGTTCGTCGGCTATCTGCAGTCGCAGCCGGGCTTCAACCTGTCGCTGTCGAGCGAAGTGCGCGGCATCAAGCGCAACGCCGACGGTACGTGGCGCGTGTCGTACGCGAAGACCGGCACGAGCGGCGCGGAGCAGGATGTCGACGCGAAGTTCCTGTTCATCGGCGCGGGCGGCGGCGCGCTGCATCTGCTGCAGGCGTCGGGCATTCCCGAGGCGAAGGATTACGCGGCGTTCCCCGTCGGCGGTTCGTTCCTCGTGACGGAGAACCCGGAAATCGTGAGCCGCCACCTGGCGAAGGCCTACGGCAAGGCGTCGGTCGGTTCGCCGCCGATGTCGGTGCCGCACCTGGATACGCGCATCATCGACGGCAAGAAGATCATCCTGTTCGGACCGTTCGCGACGTTCTCGACCAAGTTCCTGAAGAACGGCTCGTACCTCGACCTGTTGAAGAGCACCAACGTGAACAACGTGATGCCGATGATGCGCGTCGGGGTCGACGAATTCCCGCTGGTGCAGTATCTGGCCGGCCAGCTGATGCAGTCGGACGACGATCGCTTCAACGCGCTGAAGGCGTATTTCCCGCAGGCGAAGAAGGAAGACTGGCGCCTGTGGCAAGCGGGCCAGCGCGTGCAGATCATCAAGCGCGACGGCGCGAAGGGCGGCGTGCTGAAGCTCGGCACCGAGATCGTCAGCTCGCAGGACGGCAGCATCGCCGGGCTGCTGGGCGCATCGCCGGGCGCGTCGACGGCCGCGCCGATCATGCTGAACCTGATGCAGAAGGTGTTCAAGGACAAGGTCGCCACGCCGGCCTGGCAGGACAAGATCCGCCAGATCGTGCCGAGCTACGGCACCAAGCTGAACGACAGCCCGGAGAAGGTGTACCAGGAGTGGGTGTACACGGCCGACGTGCTGCAGCTCACGCCGCCGCCGCAGATCGATATGTCGGTCGCGCCGCGCGCGACGCCGGGCGCGGCGACGCGGCCGAGCAATGCGGCAGCGGACATGGCGCTGTAGGCGCACCGTATCGCGATGGGAAAACGGCCGGCTTGTCCGGCCGTTTTTACTGTGGGTCCGCATTGGGTCGCGCGCCTCGCGGTGGAGGGCTCGGACTTCGCATCCTCATCCGGTCGGAAGCCGCGGAGCATGGCGCGTTCGTCGGGATAACCCTGATCAACAATATTTATCACGGTGAAAAAAACAGCATCTTATTGAACCGGAATTGGCTCGATATAGTGGCCCGCTTTCACGCGCCGGGTTTGCCGGGCGTGCCGCGATACCCACGGAGCCTGTCATGAGCGCAACCCGCTTTACCGAAGTCGACGATCTCGCCCCGGCCGCAGCCGGCCTGCGCGAGATCCGCCACCATCTCCACCGCCACCCGGAGCTTGCGTACGAGGAAGTCGGAACGGCGGCGCTCGTCGCGAGCCGGCTCGAAGCGTGGGGCTGGCAGGTCACGCGCGGCGTCGGCAGGACCGGCGTGGTCGGCACGCTGAAGGTGGGCGACGGCGCGCGCAGCATCGGCATCCGCGCGGACATGGACGCGCTGCCGATCATCGAGGCGACCGGCCTGCCGTACGCGAGCACGACCCACGGCAAGATGCACGCGTGCGGCCACGACGGCCATACGACGATGCTGCTCGGCGCGGCGCAGCAGCTCGCGAAGACGCGTGGGTTCTCCGGCACCGTGCATCTGTACTTCCAGCCCGCCGAGGAGCATGGCGTCGACAGCGGCGCGAAGAAGATGATCGACGACGGGCTGTTCGAACGCTTCCCGTGCGATGCGGTGTTCGGCATGCACAACCATCCGGGCGCGGAGCCGGGCGTGTTCCTGATGCGGCGCGGCGCGTTCATGTCGGCGGGCGACAAGGCGATCATCGAGATCGAAGGGGTGGGCGGCCACGCGGCGCGGCCGCATCTGACCGTCGATCCCGTGGTGGTCGCGGCGAGCATCGTGATGGCGCTGCAGACGATCGTCGCGCGCAACGTCGATCCGGCGCAGCCCGCCGTGGTGACGGTCGGCTCGATGCACGCCGGCACCGCGAACAACGTGATCCCGAATCGCGCGCGGCTCGAACTGAGCGTGCGATCGTTCAGCCCCGACGTGCGCGCGCTGCTTCGGCGCCGCATCGTCGAACTGGCGCGGATGCAGGCGGAGAGCTACGGCGCGCGGGCCGAGGTGCAGTACATCGAAGGCTATCCGGTGGTTGTCAATACCGATGCGGAAACGGACTTCGCCGCGCAGGTCGCGAAGGAACTGGTCGGCGCCGCGCATGTCGTCGAGCAGGCCGACCAGCTGATGGGCAGCGAAGATTTCGCGTTCATGCTGCAGCAGCGCCCCGGCGCGTTCGTGCGGCTCGGCAACGGGGCGGGCGAGGACGGCTGCATGGTCCACAACCCGCACTACGACTTCAACGACCGCAACCTGCCGATCGGCGCGGCGTTCTGGACGCGGCTGGTCGAGCGCTATCTCGGCCGGTAGCGGCCGAGCGGCAATGACGGGCGCGGCGAGCGCCGCGCGCGCGGCGCAGGAGAGGGGATCCCATGCAAAACGACAATCCGACGATGGCGACGGGCGCGGCGGCATCCGCGGCGCCGGCCGGCGCGCCGGCTGCCCGCCGCGGCGTGGTGGCGGCCGCCGTGATCGGCAACTGGCTCGAGTTCTTCGATTTCACCGTGTACGGTTTTTTCGCGGTATTGATCGGCAAGCTGTATTTTCCGTCGAACGATCCGACGACGTCGCTGCTGCTGTCCGTCGCGACCTTCGCGGCGGGCTTCTTCACCCGTCCGCTCGGCAGCGTCGTGCTCGGCGTGTACGCGGACCGGCAGGGCCGCAAGGCCGCGCTGAATCTCACGATCATGCTGATGGCGCTCGGCACGGGGATGATCGCGCTCGCGCCGACCTACGCGCAGATCGGCGTGCTGGCGCCCGTCATCATCGTCTGCGCGCGGCTGATCCAGGGATTCTCGCAAGGCGGCGAGTTCGGCGCAGCCACCTCGACGCTGCTCGAACAGGGCGGCGTGTCGCGGCGCGGCTTCCGGGCCAGCTGGCAACTGGCGACTCAGGGCGGCGCGGCGTTGATGGGGGCCGGCCTCGCGGCGCTGCTGTCGAACGCGCTCGCGAAGGAAGCGCTCGAAAGCTGGGGCTGGCGCATACCGTTCCTCATCGGCGTGCTGATCGCGCCGGTCGGCATGATTCTGCGGCGCCGCCTCGCCGACGATGCGCCGGGCGAGCATCACGGCCTCGACGGCGGCGTGCTGCGCGAGCTGTTCGCCCGGCACGCGCGCACGGTCCTGCTGCTGACGCTCACGGTGATGGGCGGCACGGTATCGACCTACATTCTGACCTTCTACATGCCGACCTATGCGATCCATACGCTCGGCCTGCCGATGAAGCTGTCGATGTTCGTGGGCGTCGCGTCGGGCTGCGTGATGCTTGTCACGTGCCCGCTGTTCGGCTGGCTGTCCGACCGGATCGGCAGCCGCCGGATGCCGATCTTCGTCGGACGCGGCGTGCTGGTGGCGCTGCTGTTTCCGGCGTTCATGCTGATGAATCGCTATCCGTCGCTGTTCGTCGTGATGCCGCTGACCGCGCTGATGCTGCTGTTCTACTCGGTGGGCTCCGCATCGGAATTCGCGCTGATGTGCGAGTCGTTTCCGCGCCGCGTGCGGGCGACCGGCATCTCGATCGCGTATGCGCTGAGCGTCACGCTGTTCGGCGGCACCGCGCAGCTCGTCGCGACCTGGCTCGTGCGCGTGACGGGCAGCAAGCTCGCGCCGGCGGGGTATGTCGCCGCCTGCGTGATCGTGTCGCTGGTCGCGGTGTCGATGCTGCGCGAGACGGCGGGCGAGGCGATCGATTGAGTCGTGCGGCCGGTTGTATCCGGTTGCCGTCCGGGCGTGCGCCGGGCGATTTTCAGGCTTCGGCCTGCGTGCTGACGCGGCTCGGGCGGCCGCGTCGCACGCGTCGGAACTTCGGCTTTCCCGGTCCGTAAAAGTGTCGCTCGCGCGGGCTGCCGCCCGATTTTCCGGGTTCCGTCGGTCATGACGGCCCATGTCGAACGCATGGTGGCCTTGTCGCGCGCGGCGCGCGTTCCGATTTCCATCGCCGAGCCGCCGTCGATGCCGAGCGCGAGCGAACGCGCGAGCGCTTCAGACGGCAGCGACGCAAGCGCATGTGTCGCCGCCGTGAATCCGGCTACGCCGAATAATCATGGCTATGGAGTACCCGATTAATTTATTTGACAACGCAGTCCGATGAACTAGGCTGAATCCGGCATCGCGCATAGACATGAAGATCAACGATCGATCGAGTCGATCGATCAATAAGCATAGCGAAATGTCCGGGGAAATTGTGACGATCGCTGGAGTGATCCGGCCGCCCGGCAATGCATTCGATAAGAACGGGAGAGGGCCATGATCGAGCGTTTCGTTGCCGCGCTGTGCATCGCGTTCGCACTGGTGTCGATCGGGCGGATTGCCGGTGCCCAGACGCTGCAGGATATCGGTTTGAGCGCCGGCGTCCAGTGCCATGCGCATGGCGTCAACGATGCGGGGCAGGTCGTAGGCCGGTGCACCACGGGAACGAGCACGAGCGTCGCGTTCCTGGCCTTGTCTCCCGGCAGCCCGCAGATCTTGCCGGGGCTCGTGGCGAACGGAAACTGCACCGCGGACCTGATCACCGACAGCGGCATGATCGTCGGCAACTGCCAGACCGCCGCCGGCGTCGGCGCCAGCGTGATCTGGATGAACAGCGCGGCGATCACGGCGCCGATCGTCCCGTCCCCGCTGCTCGGCGGCGTGCTGGCCAACGTCACCGCCGTCAATCGGCAGGGGCGCGCGGTCGGCTATAGCATCGACACCAGCAACGGCAAGGAGCCCGTCATCTGGTCGACCGATTTTCGCACCAGCATCGTATTGCCCGGCGGCGGGCTGCTGAGTTTCGGAAGCCTCAACTGCGAGCCGACCGATGTCACCGACGCGACGGGCGCCGGCGACCCGACCGTCGTCGGCGTCTGCCCGAGCGCCGTCGGCGCGCTCGCCCCCGTCGTGTGGTCTCCCGGTGCGCTGTCCTACGTCGCCGCACTCCTGCCGCTGCCGAGCGATGCGTCGTGGTGCACGGCGAACGTCGTCAACGCGTCGCAGCAGATCATGGGCAATTGCTTTTTTCCGTCGATCGGCGTCCTGCATACAGTCCGCTGGCCGAATCCGGTGAGTGCCCCGATCGTCCTGACGAATGTCAACGGCAATCCGTTCAATCTCGGCGTCGACATGAACGCCGGCGGGCAGATCGTCGGCGGCTACCTCGAATCCAACGGATACGGCGGGGCCTACCGCTGGGATCCGGCCGTTGGCCCCGCGGTTGCGCTGAGCACGATCGCCGGCGGATCGCATACCAATGCCGTCGCGATCGGCGACAACGCGAATACGGTGGGGCAGGGAGAAACCGCCTCCGGCACCAATCATGCGTTTGCGTGGGTCGGCACGACCGTCACGGATCTCGGTACGCTCGGCGGCGGCGCGAACAGCGGCGCCGCCGCACTGTCCAGATCGGGATGCTTCGCGGCCGGCACGAGCGAGGCGAGCGGAGAGACGGATCACGCGTATCTGGTCGCGTTGTGCGGGCCCGGTTCGGGAGCGCGGCGCGCGGCGCGGCAGTGATGCGCGCGGAAGACAGGCGCCGCGTTGAAGCGAGGCGGCGATGAAAGGCGGCGACGCATGACGACAGGAGCCGAAGATGACATCACGCAAGCGACTGCTTTCCCGCCATGGAGGCGGCGTCCGTTTCATGCGGTGTTTTGCCGCCGTGCTGACGTGCCTGTCGGTTGGCCTTGCAACGCATGCGGCGGCGGAACAGGTCTGCCAGAACCTGAGCCAGGATGCCAGCAAGGGGAGCACCTGGGCGTGTCTTGGCAGCGTATTCACCCGGACCTGGGTGCCCTGCGGGTATCAGAAGCGCTGCTGGGAACGGCCGGGCGCGCAACAGCAGACGGATGTCGCGGGACGCTTCGAAGTCACGTACCGGCAGCACTATTTCCTGAGCCGCTACCCGCAGATCGCGAAGTTCCATAACCCGGAATAGCCGGGCCGAGCGTCTCGCGGCGCGGTGTGCCGCGGCCGGCGCAAGGCCGGTCAGCGCGCCGCTTGCGGCGCGTCCTCGGCCGGCGGCCAGGCGCGCGGCGGACTGACGATCGTGACGATCGCGTAGCTCATGATCGTCAGCATGAACCACGAGCCGAGCTTGCCGATCGACACCATCGTCCAGCCGTCGATCTGGGCGGGATAGAGCCATGCATGGCTGAACGTGCCGATGTTCTCGGCGAGCCAGATGAAGAACGCGATCAGCACGAAGCCGAGCAGCAGCGGCATCCGGTGGTAGCGCGTGCTGACGCGGTAGTGCACCGTGCAGCGGCCGAACGCGAGCGCGGCCCCGGCGATCAGCGGATAGCGCAGGTCGTGCCAGTAGTGATGGAGAAAGAAATTCGCATAGATGGCGGCGCAGAGTCCGAACGTCGCGAGCGGTGCCGGATGGCGCGTGACGCGCAGGTCGAATTCGCGGCTGGCGCGCGCGATGTAGCTGCCGACCGATGCGTACATGAAGGGGTGCCCTCAAGAAACGGACTTTTTCGTACGCTAACGCGTGTGATGTTCGCCGTCGAGAATGAGGTGCGATCATTGCATCCTGCTTTGCCGATCATGCGTGGTTGCGCGGCCACGGCGAAATGCCTCTCATCGATACATAGCAGAAGGGACGCTGGGCGGCGCCAATCATCTTGGCCGACCGGCCATGCTGCTTGACGCTATCTAGGACGCCGCGTTAGTCCCGGCATTCTCCCTTAACGTACGAAAAAGTCCGTTTCTTGAGGGCACCCCGAAGCAGTTGAAACGCGAACAGGTGGCCGCTTTTTTTGCCCGTTTATCGCCATGCTTGATTGGTATGGAGATCGACCAACCTCGCTTCGATAATCCACCACATGATCGGGTCCCGCCGCGCCGGGACCAGACAGCGTGCTCCGCGCGAAACCGTACCCATCCCGAGAGCCTCTCAAAGTTTTGCACGGCTCTCGTCTACTTCTACGCGCCGGCCAGACGTGCCTGCAATGTGTCGATCGACGTTGCAACAAACGACGACAACGCGCGAACCCGTGCGGTATCGCGCAGATCGGGATGGGTCAACAGCCACAGGTCTGTCGCCAGAACGTCGATCCGGTCGCCGATCCGCACGAGATCTCGGTCGCCGTCGGCCAGATAGCACGGCAGCACGGCCGCGCCGATGCCGGCGCGGGCTGCGGTGAACAGGCCGAGCAGCGTATCGACCCGATAGGCGCAACGCGCATCAACGCCCTGCTCGCGCATCCATTTCTCCAGGGGCCAGTACCCCATCCGCTCGTGCGGGCCGACCCATTCGAGGTCACCGCCACGTACGCGCAGCGTCGGAGCCGCATAGACGGCCTGGGCGACCACCCCGATTCGGCGACCGATCAGCGTGTCGGGCGGTGCCGACGACGGGCGGATCGCTACATCCGCCTCGCGCTTTGACAGGTCGAATACGGCGTTCGACACCAAAACTTCCAGCGCGATCTCCGGGAACGACTGCCGAAACGCCGCGAATACCGGTGATAGCAGGCCCGCCAGCAGCGTGTCAGTCGTCGTCACGCGCACGATGCCCGATGGACGCGCATCTCGACCGGCCACGCGCCGCTCCACGCCGTGCACTTCGTCCTGAATCCGCTCGGCAGCAGTTGCCGCATCCTGGCCAGCCAACGTCGGCACGTAGCCGGTCCGGGTTCGCTCGAACAGCTTGACGCGCAACCCGGTCTCGATCGCCGTCAGCCGCCGGAACACCGTCGCATGACTGATCCCGAGCCGTCGTGCCGCGCCCGCGAGCGATCCCGCCTGCACCACGGCAAGCACGAGCCGCAAGTCATCCCAGGACATTCGCTGTTCATCCATGCAAGCCTCGTTTGCGAAATTGGTCAATTCCCGTTTATTTGCGCAATGCGTACCGTAGTGGGCAAATGCCCATCAGCCTTCGCAGCGATGCTGCGCGGCCCCACCCAGCCGTCGCCCGAATGAGGATTGCCGCTCATGCACACCCTGATTGTCCACTGCCACCCCGAAGCGCGCTCGTTCAACGCCGCGCTGCGCGACACCGCCGCTCGAACGATGCGCGGCCTTGGCCACGACGTTGACGTCTCGGATCTCTATGCGATGGGCTTCGACCCGGTCGAAGCGTCGCGTCATTATCGAAACCGCGCGAACCCAGACATGTTTTCAGCGCTGGTCGAACAACGCCATGCAAGTATGCATGGCACGCTGCCCGACGACGTGAGCCGGGAGATCGCCCGCCTCCGCAAAGCCGACCTCGTGATCTTCCAGTTTCCGATCTGGTGGCACGCGCAGCCCGCGATGCTGAAGGGATGGTTCGATCGCGTGTTCGTCAACGGCGGCCTATACACGGGCAGCCGGCGCTACGACCGTGGCCAGTTCCACGGCCGGCGTGCGATGTGCTCGGTCACGACAGGCGCGCCGGCTGCGACCTTCGGCCCGGAAGGACGCAGCGGCAATATCAACCTGCTGCTGTGGCCGATCCACTATTCGCTCCATTACATGGGCTATTCGGTGCTTGAGCCGGTGCTCGCTCACGGCGTGCAGGACGCGCGTGGCGGCTTCTCGTATCGCGACGATGCGGCACTGGCCGCCGAACTGGCTGCGCACCACGATCGTCTCGCGCAACGCCTGTCGAACTGGCAAACCGATGTGCCGCTCCGGTTTCCCGGCTGGAACGATTGGGACGAGCACGGCGTGCTCAAGTCGGGAATCGATGAATACGATCGCTTCGTCAGCGGCACGGCATGATGCAAAGGATGCTCGACGATCTGCTCGGGGAGGTATCGCCGGCGGATGCGGAGGAAACTTACAATCGGAATCTAGCGCTAACTGCTCGCATGGCATAACGCCAAACTCGCAGTCCCCGACAAACCCGGGGTGACGAACTACTATGTGGCACTATCACGCCAGCCATGCGCTCGCACGCGGCGCCGAACTCACGGCTCTGTGCGCGACAGTCTGCGCTACGCGTCGATCGTAACGACCTCGATGTATCTTTGTGGTGACGATCTCAAGCGCTCTCGGAGTCTCATCTATACGTTAATCGGCTGGAACCCCGGCGATATAAGGCACTTCATTCCACGTGCCATCACCGTGCTAAAAAGTCCCAACTTTAGTAGATATTCGTATCAATTTTAGTTCGTTTGACACGTGTACTCTATGCGTATGGCGATAGTCGAGGTGACAGGGAAATGCTCGCGCTTGCCGATCATGCGTGGTTGCGCGGCCACGGCGAAATGCCTCTCATCGATACAGAGCAGAAGGGACGCCGGGCGGCGCCAATCATCTTGGCCGACCGGCCATGCTGCTTGACGCTATCCAGGACGCCGCGTTAGTCCCGGCATTCTCCCTTAACGTACGAAAAAGTCCGTTTCTTGAGGGCACCCCATGAAGCCCGTGAAAAGCGGCACGCCGCCGATGCGCAGATACGCGGGCTCCGGATAGAGCCACGACCCGACCGCCGTCTTGAACAGCTCCATGCAGGTTCCCGCGACATGGAACAGCAGGATCACCTTGACCTCGCTCCACGCCTCGAGACGCAGGCGCACGAGCACGATCTGGATCGCCACGGCCGACAGGGTCAGCATGTCGTAGCGGGGCAGCGGGGCGGAAGCGGGATACCAGAGATGCGTGGCGATCAGCAGCGCGACCATCAGGCCGCCGAACAGGCAAACCCACGCCTGCTTCAACCCGAACACGAGGAAGGTGCGCAACGCATCGGACAGGCGTCCGTGCTTGCCGCACGCGTCGACCAACCGCGACGCGAGCGCCTCGATGCGCCGTTCCGCGCGGGCCGGGTCGAGTCCGGCGCTCAGGCGACGGATCGCGATTGAACGGATCGCGTCCGGCGGGCGGCCGCGCGCGCGACGCGGCGGCGGCGGTGGCCGCGCGCGTCAGCGATCATGCGATCCGGCCGGTTTCGCGCCGCACGCGCGCAGGATCATCTTCACCACTTCCTCGGTCGTCGCGTCGAAGGCTTTCGCGGAGAGGGCGCGCTTGCCCGCCAGCGCGTGGATCTGGGCATCGAAATCCGCGTAGTGCTGGGTGGTCGCCCAGATCATGAACAGCAGCGTCTTCGGGTCGACCGGTTCGAGCAGGCCGCGCGCGATCCAGCTGTCGATCAGCGCGACGCGCGTATCCATCCACGGCTTCACGCGCTGCTGCAGGATGTCCTGCATGTGCGCCGCGCCGCTGATGATTTCGTTGGCCCACACCTTCGAACCGAACGGCCGCCGGCGCGACAGCGCCATCTTCGCGCGGACGTATCCGCCGAGCGCCGCGACGGGATCGTCGCCGATGTCGAACGTGTCGGCGGCCCGGTGCCAGTCCTCGAACAGGTCGTCGAGCACGCGCCGGTACAGTGCGAGCTTGGTCGGGAAGTAGTAGTGCAGGTTCGCCTTCGGCAGTTCCGCGCGCTCGGCGATCAGCGCGGTGCTGGCGCCCTCGAAGCCGCGTTCGGCGAATACGGCTTCCGCGCAAGCGAGCAGGTGCGCCTCGTTGAGTTCGCGGATGTGTGCCTTGCGGCGCCGTTCGCTCGCCTGCGTGGCGGCCGGCCGATGGGTCTGGCCGGCGGGCGGAGCCGGGGGCGTCGTCGAATCGTCGTCTTGCATGAGGCGAGCGGAGAAGAGGTGGGCGGACGGATGCGGCATGCTGTCGCGTATTGTAGACGCGCAGGGGCGGGGGCGGTTCGAGCCGGAACGGTAGCGGGTCGCCGGACGTTCCGGCGGCCTGGGGCCGGGCGCGCGGCCAACGAAAACGTCGCGGTCCGTCTAGAATCGAGCCCGCCGCGAGGGCGGCCCCGCTTACGGATTTCATTGAAAGGATTGGCATGATCACGCTTCGACCCATGACCCGCGACGATTTTCCGCGTTTCTGGCCCATTTTTCGCGCGGTGGTGGGTGCCCGGGACACCTATGCCTATGACCCCGGGATGACCCAGGAAGCCGCGCGGGCTCTGTGGATGGACGTGCCGCTCTGCACCTGGGTGGCGGAGCGGGACGGCGAGCTGCTCGGCTCGTACTATCTGAAGCCGAACGCGGCGGGCCCCGGCGGGCACGTGGGCAATTGCGGGTACATGGTGAGCGAGGCGGCGCGCCGCCTGGGCGTGGGCCAGCGGATGTGCGAGCACTCGCAGGACGTCGCGCGCGAGCATGGTTTTCTCGCGCTGCAGTTCAATTCGGTGGTGGCCACCAACGAGCCCGCCGTGGCGCTGTGGCAGAAGATGGGCTTCGTCGTGATCGGCCGCGTGCCGGGGGCGTACCGCCATGCGCGGCATGGCCTGGTCGACTGCCTCGTGATGCACAAATGGCTCGTCGAGCCGAAATGAGTGTCGTGCCGGGGCGGGGGTGGCCGTGCGGCCGGGCAGGCGCGCGTGGTGCGCGGCGGCCTCGGCCGCCGGCGGTGCATCGCGATCCGGTCAGACGGTGAATCCGCCGTCGAAGATCACGTGATCGTCCAAGGCCAGCGTTCCCGCGCTGAAGATGAGATCCAGATGATGGCTGCCCTGCGCGCCGCCGCCCATCCCCAGATGCAGGCCCGGATGGCGTTCCTCGAAGCCGGCGTTGCGCCCGTACAGCCCCTTGATTCCGAGGTTGGTGCCGATCCCGAACTCCTCCACCTTGCGATGATTCTCGTGGCGCTCGAGATACGCGGAGAAATCGGCGCGGAAGCCCGGATGATCGCTGTCGAAATCGACCACGACGCTGTCCTCGATGTGCAGCACCGCCAGCCGCTCCGCGACCTTGTACTTGACGGCAAACGGGATGGTGCTGAGAAAGGTGCCGCTGAAGACGATCGAGCCGTGCAGATCGGTGACGTGCGTTGCGATTTCGCCGGGCACGACGTCCAGGTTGCCCATGCCGTCGACGCTGGTCCATTTTTGCGCGGGCGCCAGCGAGCCGGTCAATGCGTTGCCCGTTTCGTCGACGAAGCGGACCCGCGACGCGCGGCTCGCGATCTCGATCAGCTGGCCGTTGCGCGCGGCGATGGCGTCCAGCGATTCCTCGAACGCTTCGTCCAGATGGGACCCGTAATCCTTGAACAGCACCGACTTGCTCCAGTGCTCGACGATGGCCGGCCGGATCGCGGCGAGGAACGGCGGGCCGCTCGGGGAGGGCGTCGGCAGGCAGGACGAGTCGTATAGCAGCACGAACAGATCGGATCGGCCGATCGATTCCACGATGTCGGCGGGCGCGGTGCTTTCCAGGCAGAGCGTTGCGGGCTCGAACGAGGCGGGCATCGTCGAGAACGCGCGCAGCGCGGTATCGCGATTGCGCGTGTCGTAGCCGACCAGGAGGCGCACCCTGTTGCCGTGCCCGAGCTTGTCGCGTATGGCGGGATGGTAGCTAAGCGCGCGATGCAGATTCAGCATGCGTAACTCCGGAGGCGGCACGGGAGACGGGCTCCCGTGCGCAGTCGAAAGGACGGACTCAGACCGGCCACAGCGCGGTGCCGAACGGCACCACGGCATCCTCGACCATCATGTCGACGGCCTGGGGATGCGTGTCTTCAGCCATCCACTCGAGCAATTCGATCTGCTGTTCCTGGCGTTCCTTCATGTCAATCCTCCTGGTGGTATCCACACAAGTCATCCAGCATGAAAAAGAGCGGCGTTTCCGCCGCCGTTGCCTACCCGGCGCATTCGGTTGCGCCTTGTAAGGTTGTGTCAGATTACTTTGTGATTTTTGTAAGTGCAATCGAATGAGCGAGGGCTAGGGGATAATCCTTATTTAATGATGCTGATTTGAGTATCTATGACTGGCGTGTCAAATTTGGATGGAATTAATTACCTTTTAATTGAATTGTTTAATTTGAATTGTCGATGGAATTGTTTCGACGAATTCAACTGCCGATCGCGATCTCCCCGGCGGAGCGCGGAGCGGGGAGGTCGCACTCAGGTGGCCGCCGGATAGTGGCGTGCGGGGATCATGTTGCGTGTTGCCGGGTGCTCGGCACAGCGTTGGGGGAACGTGTTTTTCGCGCCGGAGAGGAATATTTTTCGATTGTTTATGGAATAAGTGATGGTCGATGGATGGGAATTTGTTTGGCCGGTGAATGAAATGAATTTGTTTAGTGATTTTTTATAAACTGACTAAAAATAAAGCGGACGGTTTTGAAATGGCCGATGCATTGCTTGAAATTCCCTGCCGGCACGCTGCGTCGAATCGGGCAGAAGCCGTTTGAATTCCGGCGAGGATGAAGCGCGGGATCGGCGCGATTGCGGCGGTGCGGAAACGGAAGAATCCCGGCCGCTCTCCAGGCTGCTTTCGCCGCATCGCCGACCGAGTCGTGCAGCCTTCGCGAGGTGCCCGGCGTCGATCCGAAAACCGGTACGGGGTCGAATGGCGGATGACCGATTCCGCATGCCGGATACGCGAAGGCGCCCATGCGGATGCGGCCTGCATTCGATTAGATGTTCACCTTCAAACAGCGGTCAACGCGAAAGGGATGTGCTATCAATGATAGGCCGTCCGCCGTTCAAAAATAGTAGATGCCCCAATATATAGGATTACAAAATGATAAGGAGACGTACGATGACGCCGCCCGGTTTCCGATGAGGCCAACGAGGGGTATGACCGCTGCGCCGAGCACACTCGATGAACGCAGGTTGCCCCGGTTCCCCGGACAGGCCTGCGCGTAACGGCGACACCGCGCCCGCACCACCGGCATCCCGGATGCGTGGGGCCAGCGGAAACAGGATCGCCGACTCTACCTTGGAGAGATTTCATATGGGCCTGAAACACCGCATATTGGCGATCGCGGCGGCGGCTGCCGCGACCATGCTGGCAATCGCCGGTCCGGCATCGAGTGCGCACGCCGCACCCGTGACCGATCCGTTCTATACCTACACCGGCAGCACGCCGCTGGCATCGATTCCATTGGGCACCGTGCTCAAGACGCGCAACGTGCTTTACCACGTGGCGGGGATCCCGACCGTGGTGACGGCACAGCAGTTGCTGTATCGCACCAATAACGCGCAGAAGCAGCCCGTCGTCAATGTGACGTCGGTCATTCAGAGCCTGGTCAGCAACGGTCAGGCGATCTCCTACCAGTCGGCCTACGACTCGCTGAACCCCGCCGACGAACCGTCGCAGGTCATTGCCGGAGACCGCTCGCTGGGCGGCCTCCTCTACAGCGGCGAATCGATTCCGCTGTCGGCGCTGCTGCTGTTGGGCTACAACATCATCGTGCCCGACACGGAAGGCGAAACGGCGGACTTCGCGGCCGGTCCCGAGTACGGGATGACCACCCTCGACTCGGTGCGCGCCGCGCTCAATACGCCTTCCACCGGACTGAGTCCGTCCAGCAAGGTAGCGCTGATCGGCTACTCCGGCGGCGCGATCGCCACCAACTGGGCCGCGCAGCTCGCGCCGAGCTATGCGCCCGACATCAATGCGCAACTCGTCGGCGCGGCCGAGGGCGGGGTGCTCGTCGATCCCGCGCACAACCTGCATTACGTCGACGGCAGCCTCGTGTGGGGCGGTGTCGCGGCGGCGGCGCTGGTCGGTCTCACGCGTGCCTACAATTTCGACCTGACGCCCTATCTCAACAGCACGGGCGTGGCGTTGTTCAGCCAGATCCAGGATCAGTCGCTGATCCAGATCCTGCCGAGCCACGTCGGCTTGCGTTGGGAGACGCTGCTCAAGCCGCAATACGCGGGCGACATCAACAGCATTCCGGCCTACGTGCAGTACGCGAACCAGGTGAACGCCGGGCTGGCGCCGTCGCCGACGATCCCGATGTACATCAGCCAGGGCACCGCGGGCGTGCTCAACGGCACCTTCAGCAGCCAGACCGGCGACGGCGTGATGCTGGCAGGCGACGTGCGCGCGCTGGCGCAGAAGTTCTGCGCCAGCGGCGTCCCGGTGCAGTACACCGAATATCCGCTCGAACACGCGGCGACCGCCGTGGCTTGGGCGGCCGGGATGCTGCCGTGGGTGTACGACCGCTTCGCCGGAAAATCCGCGCCCGGCAACTGCGCGTGGATCGCCACGCTGCCGAGCAATTCGCTGGCGGCCGAGACGGTTCATTAAGTCAGGTTCACGGCGTCGAGCGGTCCGAGGCAGTCGGAACGAATGCCTCGGACCGCGTTCGCATGAGACGCGTCGTTCACGCAGGCCGATTTTTCGGCAGCGACAGCGGGATCGCTTCCCGCGAAGCGGCCCCCCGATCCTCGATTGCCGCGCCTCGCATGTCGCCCGGCTCCGGCTCCGGCTCCGCGCGTTGCGGGGCGCACATCGGGGCGCCGAAACGCGCGGAGCCGTCAGTGACGTTGATCCCTGCCGAGGATGCATCGAATCCACCGGATTGATAGCCCGGCGCAATCGTCGATTTCCGCTCCCGATCCCGGTCGTTCCGAACCGGTCCGATCCGCTTCCGCTTTGTTTTTTGACACGTTGTATTCGGCATGCCGATGCGCTATAACCTGACCATTCGGACAGGATTTGAACGACAGGTCGCACCGTTTTTATAAGACACATAAGAAATCAGGGCCGTGCAGGTGCGGCCTGTCCCCATTCAGAACCCGAATGCCCGTTCCGCGCGAATGGCCGGTCGCCGCCCGTCGCGATGACGAAGTGTCGAGCATGAAGGAGAGGTGCAGATGACTGTGATGACCGAAGTCGCACTGGCCGCATCGATCAAGGTGGACGGCAAGCGCCTGTGGAACAGCCTGATGGAGATGGCGAAGATCGGCGCGACCGCGAAAGGCGGCGTCTGCCGGCTCGCGCTGACCGATCTCGACAAGGCCGGCCGCGATCTGATCGTCGGTTGGGCCAAAGCCGCCGGATGCACGGTGAGCGTCGACCGGATGGGCAACGTGTTCATGCGCCGCCAGGGCCGCAACGACGCGCTGGCGCCCGTCGTCACCGGCTCGCATGCCGACTCGCAGCCGACCGGCGGCCGTTTCGACGGCATCTACGGCGTGCTCGGCGGGCTCGAAGTGATCCGCACGCTGAACGATCTCGGCATCGAGACCGAGCACCCGATCGAAGCGGTGATCTGGACCAACGAGGAGGGCTCGCGCTTCGCGCCCGCGATGGTGGCGTCGGGTGTGTTCGCGGGCGTGTTCACGCTCGACTACGGCCTGTCCCGGCAGGATGTCGACGGCAAGACGATCGGCGACGAACTGCAGCGGATCGGCTACGCGGGCGACGTGCCGTGCGGCGGCCGGCCGCTTCATGCCGCGTTCGAACTGCACATCGAGCAGGGGCCGATCCTGGAGGCCGAACGGAAAACGATCGGCGTCGTCACCGATGCGCAGGGGCAGCGCTGGTACGAGGTGGTGCTGACGGGCCAGGAAGCGCACGCGGGACCGACGCCGATGCCGCGCCGCCGCGATGCGCTGCTGGGCGCATCGCGCGTCGTGCAGCTCGTCAACGAAATCGGCCTGCGCCACGCGCCGCTCGCGTGCGCGACGGTCGGCATGATGCAGGTCCATCCCAATTCACGCAACGTGATCCCGGGCCGCGTGTTCTTCACCGTCGATTTTCGTCATCCGCAGGACGACGTGCTTGCGAAGATGGACGCCGAGCTGCGCGAGGGCATCGCGCGGATCGCCGCCGACGGCAGGCTCGACGCGCAGGTCGACCAGATCTTCTATTACGCGCCCGTCGCATTCGACGCCGCCTGTGTGCGCTCGGTGCGCGCGGCGGCCGAGCGGTTCGGCTACTCGCACCGCGACATGGTGTCGGGCGCGGGGCACGACGCATGCTATCTGTCGCAGGTCGCGCCGACGTCGATGGTGTTCGTGCCGTGCGTCGACGGGATCAGCCACAACGAGATCGAGGACGCGACGCCCGAGTGGATCGAGGCGGGCGCGAACGTATTGCTGCACGCGATGCTGGAGCGCGCGTCCGAGCCCGGCTAGGCAAGACCGGGCGCGCGAGCCGCGCGAATTTTTCACAGGTTGTCCGACCGTTGCGGTATCCGGCCTTCGCGGGCCGGACGCCGGGTGCGCACGCGCGCCCGGTTCATACGATTACAACAGGAGTCCCCCATGTCCTGGAAAGCAACCGGCGATGTCGCCGAAGGCCGCCTGTCGGCCGCGCAACTTGCCTGCAATTTCGCGGACGTCGCGCCCCCGCTCGACGCCGGCGCGGCGCGCGTCGCCGCCGATCGCTGCCACTACTGCTACGACGCGCCGTGCATCGCGGCCTGTCCAACCGGCATCGACATCCCGAGCTTTATCCGCAAGATCGGCAACGGCAACCTGCAGGGCGCCGCGCACGACATCCTGTCGGCCAATCCGCTCGGCGGCATGTGCGCGCGGGTCTGCCCGACCGAGATCCTGTGCGAGGGCGCCTGCGTGCGCAATCATCAGGATGGCGAACCGGTGGCGATCGGCGCGCTGCAGCGCCACGCGACCGACTGGCAGATGGCGCGCGAACAGGCGGGCGGCAAGCCGTTGTTCGCGCGGGCGGCGGACACGGGGCGCCGCGTCGCGGTGGTCGGCGCCGGGCCGGCGGGTCTCGCGTGCGCGCACGCGCTGGCGCGCGACGGCCATCGCGTGACGATCCTCGATGCGCGCGACAAGGCGGGCGGCCTCAACGAATACGGTATCGCCGCCTACAAGACCGTCGAGCGCTTCGCGCAGCACGAGATCGACTGGCTGCTGTCGATCGGCGGCATCGAATGGCAGGCCGGGCAGGCGCTCGGCCGGGATGTCACGCTTGCGCAACTGCGCGAGCGCTTCGACGCCGTGTTTCTCGGGCTCGGGCTGGCGGGCGTTAAGGCGCTCGGCATCGAGGGCGAACAGCTCGACGGCGTGCGCGACGCGGTGGCGTTCATCGAGCAGCTGCGGCAAGCGGACGACCTCGCGCGGCTGCCGGTCGGGCGGCGGGTGATCGTGATCGGCGGGGGCAATACCGCCGTCGATGCGGCGGTGCAGAGCCGCAAGCTCGGCGCGCAGGCCGTCACGATCGCATACCGTCGCGGCGTCGAGCAGATGAGCGCGACCTGGGCCGAACGCGAATTCGCGCAGCAGAGCGGCGTCACGCTGATCGAATGGGCGCGGCCGCTGCGGATCGTCGGCGACGACGACGGCCGGGCGCACGCGGTCGAATTCGCCGTGACGCGCGAGACCTCGGCGGGCCTGCTCGAAGCGACGGGCGATACGTTCCGGGTCGAGGCGGACGTCGTGCTGAAGGCGATCGGCCAGCACTACACGCTCGCGCAGCCCGACCAGACGCTCGCGCTCGACGGCGGCCGCATCGCGGTCGACCCGGACGGCGCGACCTCGATCGCCGGCGTGTGGGCCGGCGGCGACTGCACGAATCACGCGGCGATCGACCTGACCGTGCAGGCGGTGCAGGACGGCAAGCTCGCCGCGCACGCGATCACGCATTTCCTGAGCCGCTGACCGTATCCGCCGCGCGCCCGCGCCGGCGCGTCCGACATCATTCCAGGAGGCCCGTCATGGCCGATCTTCGCTGTTCGATTGCCGGTATCCGTTCTCCCAATCCGTTCTGGCTCGCGTCCGCGCCGCCGACCGACAAGGCCTACAACGTCAACCGCGCATTCGAGGCCGGCTGGGGCGGCGTCGTGTGGAAGACGCTCGGGCTCGATCCGCACGTGGTCAACGTCAGCTCGCGCTACGGCGCGACGTCGTATAACGGCCAGCGGATGGCCGGACTCAACAACATCGAACTGATCACCGACCGGCCGCTCGACGTGAACCTGAAGGAAATCGCGCAGGTGAAGCGCGACTGGCCGGACCGGGCGGTGATCGTGTCGCTGATGGTGCCGTGCAACGAGACCGACTGGAAATGGATCCTGCCGCTCGTCGAGGACACCGGCGCCGATGCGGTCGAACTGAACTTCGGCTGCCCGCACGGGATGAGCGAGCGCGGGATGGGCGCGGCGGTCGGGCAGGTGCCCGAGTACGTCGAGATGGTCACGCGCTGGGTGAAGGAAGGCAGCCGCCTGCCGTGCCTGGTGAAGCTCACGCCGAACATCAGCGACATCCGGACCAGCGCGCGCGCGGCGAAGGCGGGCGGCGCGGACGGCGTGTCGCTGATCAACACGATCAATTCGATCGTGTCGGTCGACCTGGACCAGATGGCGCCGCAGCCGACCGTCGACGGCAAGGGCACGCACGGCGGCTATTGCGGACCGGCGGTGAAGCCGATCGCGCTCAACATGGTGGCCGAGATCGCGCGCGATCCGGCCACGGCCGGCCTGCCGATCTCGGGGATCGGCGGCATCTCGAACTGGCGCGACGCCGCCGAATTCATCGTGCTGGGCTCCGGTTCGGTTCAGGTCTGCACCGCCGCGATGCATTACGGCTTCCGGATCGTCGACGACATGATCGACGGCCTGTCGAACTGGATGGACGACAAGGGCTACGCGTCGCTCGATGCGATCCGCGGCCGCGCGGTGCCGAACGTCACCGACTGGCAATACCTGAATCTCCGGTACGACATCAAGGCGCGCATCGACCAGTCGCGCTGCATCCAGTGCGGGCTGTGCCACATCGCGTGCGAGGACACGTCGCATCAGGCGATCACGGCGACCCGGGACGGCGTGCGCCACTTCGACGTGGTCGAGGCGAACTGCGTCGGGTGCAATTTGTGCTTGCATGTCTGTCCGGTCGACGCGTGCATCACGATGGAGCGCGTCGATCAGGGCGCGTACGCCAACTGGACGACGCATCCGAACAATCCCGCGCGCGCCGCCTAGGCGCTCGCCGGTCCGGCGGCCCGCGGCGTGACGCGGAACGTTTCTCAGCAGGGAGCGGTACATGAGTCATTCAGCGGTCTCCGGCGATGCGCAGGCGCAGATACCGGCCAGCGGCCTGTTCAACGAGGATCTCGCGCCGACGGGCGCCGCGCAGCGCACCTGGCGCTGGCACCATTTCGCGGCGCTGTGGGTCGGCATGGTGATGAACATCGCGTCGTACATGCTCGCGGCCGGGCTGACCGAGCAGGGCATGTCGCCGCTGCAGGCGGTGCTGACCGTGCTGCTCGGCAACCTGATCGTGCTTGCGCCGATGGTGCTGATCGGCCACGCGGGGGCGAAGTACGGGATTCCGTACGCGGTGCTGGTGCGGACCTCGTTCGGCACGCAGGGCGCGAAGCTGCCCGCGCTGCTGCGCGCGATCGTCGCGTGCGGCTGGTACGGCATCCAGACCTGGCTCGGCGGCAGCGCGATCTACACGCTGCTCAACATCCTGACCGGCAACGCGCTGCACGGCGACGTGCTGCCGCTGCTGGGCATCTCGCCCGGTCAGGCCGCGTGCTTCCTCGGCTTCTGGGCGCTGCAGCTGTACTTCGTGGTGAACGGTACGGAGTCGATCCGCTGGCTCGAAAGCGGGTCGGCGCCGATCAAGATCGTGATGTGCGCGGTGCTGGTCTGGTGGGCGTGCTCGAAGGCGGGCGGCGTCGGCTCGATGCTGTCGCAGCCTTCGCAGTTCGTCGCGGGCGGCAAGAAGGCCGGCCTGTTCTGGGCGACGTTCTGGCCGAGCCTCACCGCGATGGTCGGGTTCTGGGCGACGCTCGCGCTCAACATCCCCGACTTCACGCGTTTCGCGAAAACGCAGCGTGATCAGATGATCGGCCAGACCCTCGGCCTGCCGGTGCCGATGGCGCTGCTGTCGGTGGTGTCGGTGGTGGTGACGTCGGCGACGGTCGTGATCTACGGCAAGGCGATCTGGGATCCGATCGACCTCGCGAGCCGGATGGAAGGGATCGGGGTCGGCATTGCGCTGGTGATCCTCACGCTCGATACGATGTGCTGCAATCTCGCGGCGAACCTGGTCGGTCCCGCTTACGATTTTTCGAGCCTGTGGCCGCGCGCGATCTCTTACCGCACCGGCGGCCTGATGACGGCGGGCCTCGCGATCGTGATGATGCCGTGGAAGATCCTCGCGACCACCGAAGGCTACATCTTCACCTGGCTGATCGGCTATTCGGCGCTGCTCGGGCCGGTGGCGGGGATCATGGTGGTCGACTATTTCCTGATTCGCCGCACCCGCATCGACACCGCGCAGCTGTTCGACGCGCGCGGCGAATATGCGTATGCGGGCGGCTGGAATATCGCTGCCGTGGCCGCGCTCGCGCTCGGCGTGCTACCCAACCTGCCGGGCTTTCTGCACGAAGCGTTTCCCTCGGCTTTCCCCGGCGTGCCGGTGGTGTTCGTCGGCCTGTACACCTATGCGTGGTTCGTCGGACTCGTGATCGCGGCCTGCGTCTACGGCGTGCTGATGACGTTCATGCAGCGGCCGAGGTCCGCCGCTGATTCAATCTACACGGAGACATCATGACGATATTGATTCGAGGCGGCACGGTGGTCGATGCGAACCTGAGCGTCCGCGCGGACGTGCTGTGTGCGTCGAGCGATGCGGGCGGCGCGATTCTCGCGGTCGGTCCCGATCTCGACGCGCCGGCCGGCGCGACGATCGTCGACGCGAGCGGGCAGTACGTGATGCCCGGCGGCATCGATCCGCATACGCACATGGAGCTGCCGTTCATGGGCACGACCGCGAGCGACGACTTCTATACCGGCACGGCGGCCGGGCTCGCGGGCGGCACGACGTCGATCATCGATTTCGTGATTCCGAGCCCGAAGCAGCCGCTGATGGACGCGTTCCGCGAATGGCGCGGCTGGGCGGAGAAGGCGGCGGCGGACTACGGCTTTCACGTCGCGGTCACGTGGTGGGACGAATCGGTGCATCGCGACATGGGCGAGCTGGTGCACGAGCACGGCGTGTCGAGCTTCAAGCACTTCATGGCGTACAAGAACGCGATCATGGCGGACGACGAAATTCTCGTGAACAGCTTCACGCGCGCGTTCGAGCTGGGCGCGCTGCCGACCGTGCACGCGGAGAACGGCGAGCTGGTGTTCCAGCTGCAGCGCGCGCTGCTCGCGCGCGGGATCACGGGGCCGGAGGCGCATCCGCTGTCGCGGCCGCCGGCGGTCGAGGGGGAAGCCGCGAATCGCGCGATTCGGATCGCGCAGGTGCTGGGCGTGCCGGTCTACATCGTGCACGTGTCGGCCAAGGATGCGCTCGACGTGATCACGCGCGCGCGGGCGGAAGGGCAGCGCGTGTTCGGCGAGGTGCTGGCCGGACATCTGGTGATCGACGAGTCGGTCTATCGCGACCCCGACTGGACGCGCGCGGCGGCGCACGTGATGAGCCCGCCGTTTCGCACCCAGGAGCATCGCGACGCGCTGTGGCGCGGGCTGCAATCGGGCAACCTGCATACGACGGCCACCGATCACTGCGTGTTCTGCGCATCGCAGAAGGCGATGGGCCGCGAGGATTTCAGCCGGATTCCGAACGGCTGCGGCGGCGTCGAGGACCGGATGTCGATCCTGTGGGACCAGGGCGTCAATACCGGACGGCTCACGCCGAACGAATTCGTGCGGGTGACGTCGACCCACGCCGCGCAGATCTTCAACCTGTATCCGCGCAAGGGCACGGTCGCGGTGGGTGCGGATGCGGACCTGGTCGTCTGGGATCCGCAGGCGACGCGGACCATCTCGGTCAATACTCATCACCAGAAGGTCGACTTCAACGTGTTCGAGGGGATGACGGTGCGCGGCGTCGCGACGCATACGGTGTCGCAGGGTGAACTGGTCTGGGCGGACGGGGATCTGCGCGCGCGGCGCGGCGCGGGGCGCTATCTGAAGCGTCCGGCGAATCCCGGCTACTTCGATTCGATGCGCACGCAGAACCAGTTGCACGATGCGAGGCCGGTGACGCGCGACGCGTGAGCGGGGATCGCGTCCGGGCGCGGGGGCGGTGCCGGTCAGGGGGCGGCATGTGCCGCCCGAAGCGGGCATCGGGTGATGCGGCAGTGTTCGCGCGGAGGGCGTCGGGACGCGGCCCGGAAGGGGCTGCCCCCGGCCGCCCGACCATGCCTGCTCAGCCGCGCCGCGCGACCAACTCGGAGACGGTCTGCGCGGCCTGCAGCAGCGGTTCGAGAAACGCCTTCACCATCTGTTTCGCGGTATGCCGCTGCGCGTTGCCGCTGATGTTCATCGCGGCGATCACCTGGCCGCGCCGGTTACGGATCGGCGCCGACAGCGAGATCAAGCCCGCCTCCAGTTCCTGATCGACGATCGCCCAGCCCTGGCGCCGCACCTGCGCGATCGCCTCCTTCAGCGCGGCGGGCTCGGTCAGCGTGCGCGGCGTGTAGGTGCGCGGCGGGCTTTGCGCGAGCGTCGCGTCGAGCGCCGCGTCGTCGAGCGCCGCCAGCAGCACCCGCCCCATCGACGTGCAGTACGCGGGCAGCCGGCTGCCGATCGACAGGTTGATGGTCATGATCTTGTGTGTCGGTACCCGCAGCACGTAGACGATCTCCGTGCGGTCGAGCACCGCCGCCGAGCAGCTTTCGTGGATCTGCGACGACAATTGCTCCATCACCGGCTCGGCGAGATTCCAGAACGGCATCGACGTCAGGTACGCGAAGCCGAGGTCGAGAATCTTCGGCGTGAGGCGGAACAGCCGGCCCTCGGCCTCGACGTAGCCGAGCGTCTGCAGGGTCAGCAGGATGCGGCGCGCGCCGGCGCGCGTCAGGCCGGTGGCGGCGGCGACCTCGGTGAGCGTCTGCTCGGGATGCGCCGCGTCGAAGGCGCGGATCACCCCGAGCCCGCGTGCGAACGACTGGACGTAGGAGTCGCCGGGTTTTGCCTGAAGGTCTGTGCTCATGGCCTGGTGGAAGTTCGTGCAGCCGTGAAGATAGCGCAAGGGGTCGGGTTGCGCCAACCCGCGGGATCCGGGGCATGCGCTTGACGCGCTCCGGCCGGCTCCCTATGATCGCAGAAACGTTCGATATTCGATCTTAAGTTCGTATAAAGAACAATTTTGGCGCGTGAAGGTCAGGCTGTCCATGACGGCCGGCGCGCCCGGTCCGATTCCACGGAGACAACCATGACCGAAGCATTTCTGTGTGACGCGATCCGCACGCCGATCGGGCGCTACGGCGGCGCGCTGTCGGCGGTGCGCGCCGACGATCTGGGCGCGGTGCCGCTGAAGGCGCTCGTCGAGCGCAACCGCGACGTCGACTGGTCCGCTGTCGACGACGTGATTTACGGCTGCGCGAACCAGGCGGGCGAGGACAATCGCAACGTCGCGCGGATGTCGCTGTTGCTCGCCGGATTGCCGCAGGGCGTGCCGGGTTCGACGATCAACCGTCTGTGCGGGTCCGGGATGGACGCGGTCGGCATCGCCGCGCGCGCGATCAAGTCCGGCGAGGCGGCGCTGATGCTGGCGGGCGGCGTCGAGAGCATGAGCCGCGCGCCGTTCGTGATGGGCAAGGCCACGAGCGCGTTCTCGCGACAGGCGGACATTTTCGATACGACGATCGGCTGGCGCTTCGTCAATCCGCTGATGAAGCAGCTGCACGGCGTCGATTCGATGCCGGAAACCGGCGAGAACGTCGCGACGGATTACGGGATCAGCCGCGAGGACCAGGACCGGTTCGCGCTGCGCAGCCAGCAGAAGGCGGCGCGTGCGCAGCAGGACGGCACGCTCGCGCAGGAGATCGTCGCGGTGACGATCGCGCAGAAGAAGGGCGACCCGCTCGTCGTGTCGCGCGACGAGCATCCGCGCGACACGTCGCTCGACACGCTGGCGAAACTGAAAGGCGTCGTGCGCCCTGACGGGACGGTGACGGCCGGCAACGCATCCGGCGTGAACGACGGCGCGGCCGCGCTGCTGCTCGCGAGCGAAGCCGCCGCGCGGCGTCACGGGCTCACGCCGCGCGCGCGCGTGCTGGGCATCGCGACGGCCGGCGTCGAGCCGCGGGTGATGGGCATCGGTCCCGCGCCGGCGACGCTAAAGCTGCTCGCGCGGCTCGGCATGACGATCGGCCAGTTCGACGTGATCGAACTCAACGAGGCGTTTGCGTCGCAGGGCCTCGCGGTGCTGCGGATGCTCGGCGTCGCGGACGACGATCCGCGCGTCAATCCGAACGGCGGCGCGATCGCGCTCGGCCATCCGCTCGGCGCCTCGGGCGCGCGGCTCGTGACGACCGCGCTGTACCAGCTGCAGCGCACGCAGGGCCGCTACGCGCTCTGCACGATGTGCATCGGCGTCGGACAGGGGATTGCGCTCGCGATCGAGCGTGTCTGAATGCCGATGGGCGGGCGGCGGCGCGACGGATCAGGCCGTCGCGCCTTCCAGATGCAGGTCTTCCGGCTCCAGCGCGAACAGCGCGGGGTCGGGCGACGCGCTCACCACGCAGCCGAGCCGCAGGTAGAAATCGATCGTATGCTGCGACGGCGTCGCGGAGATATAGAGCCGCCGCGCGCCCATCTCGCGCGCCTGCGCCTGCGCGCGGCGATACAGTTGCACGCCCAGCCCGCAGCCGCGCCAGTCGTGGCTCACATGCAGGAACTTCAATTGCAGCATGTCGCCGTCGGCGCCGAGCCGCCGGCTGTCGACGATCGTTGCGGCCACCAGCCGTTCGCCGTCGAACATGCCCCAGCACCAGCCGCCGCGATCGAAGCAGTCGAGCAGGATCGGGGTGTAGTGATCGGCTTCGCCCTCCGGCCAGCCGTCGACGTCGTAGAAGTCGGGCACGAGATGCAGCGCGCCGTCGCGCAGCGCGTACAGGTGATGGATGATCTCGCGGCGGTCGATGGTCCAGACGAGCGGAATGTCGCCGCGCGCGAGCGGCCGCGCGGCGAGCCGGGCGAGGTCCGAGGCGGTGCGGCGGGTCATGCCGGCGTTCGGTGTGCCGCGATGCCGTACATCAGCGGCAGGCGCGGCAGATAGTCGGGCGGCGCCATCCGGTGGCCGTCCAGTTCGCGCATGTCGTCGAAACCCTTCCAGCCGTTCGAGTACGGGTACTCGTTCAGGCATTCGATCGTCAGTCCCGCCGACACGAGCGCGTTGACCACGTCGCCGATGCCCCACATGAACTCGTAGCTCGGATGCGGGTTGACGAAATTCTCGACGCCGGGGTGGTCGTGCTGCGCGCCCAGCCCCGTGCCCGAATCCGCGACGTAATCGCCCACGCCTTGCGCCTCGCGAGTCGGCTCGTGCTTGAAGTAGTCGTAGTGCGGCTTCCAGTGCGCGTCGAAATACAGCGCGAACGGATGGAACTCGACCATCGCGAAACGGCCGCCGGGTGCGAGCAGTCCGGCGACGCCCCGCGCCCACGCGTGCAGGTCGGATAGCCAGCAGAGCGCGCCGTACGACGTGAAGACGCGATCGAAGCGCTCGCCGCGCGCGGCGGCCTCGGGCATCCAGTCGAGCACGTCGGCGCGTTCGAAGCGCGCGGGCAGCGCGGCGTCCGCCGACAGTCGGCGAGCGAAGCCGATCGCCTCGTCCGAGATGTCGACGCCGGTCACGTCCGCGCCGAGCCGTGCGAGGCTGAGCGAGTCTTGTCCCGCGTTGCATTGCAGATGCACGAGCCGCCGGCCGGCGACGTCGCCGAGCAGTTCCCGCTCTTCCGGAAACAGCGTCGAGCCGCCGGCGCGGAAGAAGGCGGCCTGATCGCCCTTGTGACTGTTGTGCGCAACCGTCGCGGCATTCCACGACAGTCGGTTGGATTCATGGAACGATGAGTTCATGGGTTTGACGATTCAATCGAAAAAGAGAAATCGTTTGCGTCGACATTTGAAAGCAATCGAATGTGAATTGCAAGGGCGCACCGGCGGCGCGGCTTTCCGGCAGGGGGTTGATCGAGATCAGCGACCCGGGAAACGTGGCGTTTTTCTTGCATGATTGGGTAATGTTTTCTGCCCGGCTGCCGTCAGTAAAGATGAGTCCCGTCGTAAAGCGATTCATCCCGCTTTTCGGCTGCCGAGAGTGAATCAATTTGACAAGCGGACATCAGATCCGCGCTTCGGAGCCCAGTGATGCGCAATAACCAGCCCGTTACCCAACAGGAATTCGAATTTCCCGACGAGATGACGTTGATGTCGACCACCGACGCCGACAGCATCGTTACCTACGCCAACACCGCGTTCGCGCAGATCAGCGGTTTCTCGAACGAGGAACTCGTCGGCGAGCCGCACAACCTGGTGCGGCATCCCGACATGCCGCGCGAAGCGTTTGCCGACATGTGGGCGACGCTCAAAGGCGGCGAGCCGTGGACCGCGCTCGTCAAGAACCGGCGCAAGAACGGCGATCACTACTGGGTGCGCGCCAACGCGATCCCGGTGATGCGCGGCGGCCGGCCCGAAGGCTATATGTCGGTGCGGACCAAGGCGCCGCGCGACGAGATCGAGGCCGCCGAAGCGCTGTACAAGGATTTCCGCGCGGGCAACGCGGGCCGCCGCGCGTTCCGCAAGGGCCTGGTTGTCCGCACGGGATGGCTGCGTGGCCTGTCGCTGCTGCAGACGATGCCGGTGCGCGTGCGGCTTCATGCGCCGCTCGCTGCGTTCGTGCCCGCGATGGCGGGCGCGGCGTGGGCGCTCGGGCTGTCGGGCGCGCCGCTGGCCGGTTTCGCGGGTATTGCCGCCGGCGCGGCCGCGCTGGCCGCGTGGTGGCTCGATGCGCAGATCGCGCAGCCGATCAGGGCGGTGCGCGATCAGGCGCTGCGCGTCGCGTCGGGCGAGAACCGCGACGGCGCGAGGATGAACCGGGTCGATGAAATCGGCATGACGCTGCGTACGATCAGTCAGCTGGGGCTGATGTTCCGCTGGCTGGTCGACGATGTCAGCGAGCAGGTGCGCAACGTGCAGCGCGCGAGCAACGAAATCGCGCAGGGCAACAACGACCTGAGCGCGCGTACCGAGCAGGCGGCGACGAGCGTGCAGCAGACCGCGGCATCGATGGCGGAGATGACCGCGACGGTCGAGAGCAATGCCGATACCGCGCTGCAGGCGAACGAGCTGTCGCGTTCGGCGAGCGGCGCGGCGCAGCGCGGCGGCACCGCGGTGCACGAGGTGGTGAGCACGATGAACGACATCACCGAAAGCTCGCGCCGGATCGCCGACATCATCGGGGTGATCGACGGGATCGCGTTCCAGACCAATATCCTCGCGCTCAATGCGGCGGTCGAGGCGGCGCGCGCGGGCGAACAGGGGCGCGGCTTCGCGGTGGTCGCGGGCGAGGTGCGGGCGCTGGCGCAGCGCAGCGCGAATGCGGCGAAGGAGATCAAGACCCTGATCGGCGCGAGCGTCGAGCGCGTGGCGTCCGGGGCGCGGCTGGTCGACGATGCGGGACAGATGATGGAGGACATCGTCGTGCAGGTGAAGCGGGTGTCGGATCTCATCGCGGAGATCAGCTCGTCGACCGCCGAGCAGGCGGCCGGCGTGTCGCAGGTCGACCAGGCTGTCGTGCATCTCGACAGCATCACGCAGCAGAACGCCGCGTTGGTCGAGCAGAGCACGGCGGCGTCCGAAAGTCTCAGGCAGCAGGCCGGGAGGCTGGTGGAGGCGGTGGGGGTGTTTCGGTGAGGGGGGCCTTTACTGCGGAGGGGGGGTGTCGGCGAACGTGTTCGGATATCGGTCTATGAGCGTCGCCCCTCCCCGGGGCGGGGGTCACTTTTCTTTGTCTTGCCAAAGAAAAGTAACCAAAAGAAAGGCGCTTTTCTGATCCAGGCTTCCGGTGCCCTCTTGAAACGGATTGGCCTAGCGCCTAAGTGTCCGCCACGATCAGAACGGGGATGGGTGCGCGCAGGCACCGTGACATCGCACCACGGAACGGCGTGGTATGCCACCCGTTCGCTCCATCCTCGCTTCGCTCGGACGACGGGCCCCCCCTACCCACGTCGTCGCGCCATGCTGCGGCAGTCCATTGCGCCGAACCGGACCCTTTCCAGATCATCCAGGTCGGGACGCGCCGTCAACCCGCGTGTCATCCCATCGGGGCGACACGCGTCTCATCCGATCACACCGCCAAACACAAATACTTGATCACGACATAATCGTCGATCCCGTAGTGCGACCCCTCGCGGCCCAACCCCGATTGCTTCACGCCGCCGAACGGCGCGACCTCGTTCGAGATCAACCCGGTGTTGATGCCCACCATCCCGTATTCCAGCGCCTCCGCCACCCGCCACACGCGCGCGATGTCGCGGCTGTAGAAGTACGCGGCCAAGCCGAACTCGGTATCGTTCGCATAACCGATCACCTCGTCATCCGACGCGAACTTGAACAGCGGCGCGAGCGGCCCGAAGGTCTCCTCCTTCGCCACCTTCATCGCCGGCGTCACGCCGGTCAGCACGGTCGGCTCGAAAAAGCCATGGCCCAGCGCATGACGCCGGCCGCCCGTCACCACGCGCGCACCCTTCGCCAGCGCATCCTCGATGTGCGCCTCGATCTTCAACACCGCCGCCTCGTTGATCAGCGGCCCCTGCGCGACGCCCGGCTCGGTGCCGAACCCGACCTTCAATTTCTCGACCGCCACCCGCAGCTTCTCCGCGAACGCATCGTAGACACGCTCGTGAACATAGAAGCGATTGGTGCACACGCAGGTCTGCCCGCTGTTGCGGTACTTCGACGCAATGGCGCCTTCCACCGCCGCATCCAGATCGGCATCCTCGAACACGACGAACGGCGCATTGCCGCCCAACTCCAGCGACACCTTCTTCACGGTCGGCGCGCACTGCGCCATCAGCAACCGCCCGATCGCAGTCGATCCGGTGAACGACAGCTTGCGCACGGTCGGGTTGACGGTCAACTCGCCGCCGATCGCCTTCGGGTCTCCGGTCACCACGCTGAACACCCCGGCCGGCACGCCCGCGCGCTCGGCCAGCACGGCCAGCGCCAGCGCCGAGAACGGCGTCGCCTCCGCGGGCTTCACGACAATCGGACACCCCGCCGCCAGCGCCGGTCCGACCTTGCGCGTGATCATCGCCGCCGGAAAATTCCACGGCGTGATCGCCGCGCACACGCCCACCGGCTCCTTCGTCACCACGATCCGCTTGTCGCCCGCCGGCGTCGGAATCGTGTCGCCATACACGCGCTTGCCTTCCTCCGCGAACCACTCGAGAAACGACGCCGCATACAGGATCTCGCCCTTCGCCTCGGCGAGCGGCTTGCCCTGCTCGGTCGTGAGGATCAGCGCGAGATCGTCCGCGTGCGCCACCATCAGGTCGTACCACTTGCGCAGGATCGCCGCGCGCTCCTTCGCGGTACGCTTGCGCCACGCGGGCCACGCCGCATTCGCGGATTCGATCGCGTGACGCGTCTCGGCCGCGCCCATCGCGGGCACCGTGCCGACCAGCGCACCCGTGGCCGGGTTGCGAACCTCGACATGCCGGCCGCTCGCGGCGGCCTGCCATTCACCCGCAACGAACGCCTGCTGGCGGAACAGCGCGGGATCCTTCAGTGCAAGAGATGCTGATGCTTGAATGGTGCTCATGATGTATGTCCGGTATGCGGAAACGACAATCGCCGCCCTCCAGACGGAAGGCAGCGACGCGAAAGATCGATCGGTACGGCGTCAGGCGGGAACGCCCACCGTTTCCTTCAATACTTCCTCCAGGATGCCGAGCGCTTCGTCGAACACGGCCTGCTGAATGGTGAGAGGAAACAGGAAGCGGATCACGTTCGAGTAGACGCCGCAGATCAGCAGCAGCAGCCCGCGTTCGAGCGCGCGCGCCTGCACGCGCTTCGCGAATTCGGCGTCCGGCTCCTGCGTGCCCGCCTTGAAGAACTCCACGGCGACCATCGAGCCCGGACCGCGCACGTCGGCGATCTGCGGCACGTCGGGCTGCAGCGCGACGAGCTTCGCCTTCAGCGCGTCGCCGAGCGTCACCGCGCGCTCGACCAGCTTCTCCTCGTCGATGACGTCGAGCACCGCGTGCGCGGCCGCGACCGCCAGCGGATTGCCCGCGTAGGTGCCGCCCAGGCCGCCCGGCGCGGCGGCATCCATCACGTCGGCACGGCCGACCACGCCCGACAGCGGCATGCCGCCCGCCAGGCTCTTCGCCATCGTCATCAGGTCGGGCGCGACGTCGTAGTGCTGCATCGCGAACAGCTTGCCGGTGCGCGCGAAACCCGTCTGCACTTCGTCGGCGATCAGCAGGATGCCGTGTTCGCCGCACAGCTTGCGCAGCGCCCGCACGAAATCCGCCGGCGCGGCGTAGAAGCCGCCTTCACCCTGCACCGGTTCGAAGATGATCGCCGCGACCCGCTTCGGATCGATGTCGGCCTTGAACAGCATCTCGATCGCGCGCAGCGAATCGGCCGTCGTCACGCCGTGCAGCGGGTTCGGGTACGGCGCGTGGAACACCTCGCCCGGGAACGGGCCGAAGCCGATCTTGTACGGCGCGACCTTGCCCGTCAGCGCCATGCCCATCATCGTGCGGCCGTGGAAGCCGCCCGAGAACGCGATCACGCCCGGACGGCCGGTAAACGCGCGAGCGATCTTCACGGCGTTCTCGACGGCTTCCGCGCCGGTCGTGAAGAACGCGGTCTTCTTCGGATAGTCGCCCGGCGCGCGCGCGTTGATCTTCTCGGCCAGCTCGACGTACGACGCGTAAGGCACGATCTGGTAGGCGGTGTGCGTGAACTGGTTCAACTGGTCGGCGATCGCCTTCACGATCCTCGGATGGCGGTGGCCGGTATTCACCACCGCGATGCCGGCCGCGAAATCGATGAAGCGCCGGCCCTCGACGTCCCACAGCTCGGCATTCTCGGCGCGCGCCGCGTAGAAATCGCACATCACGCCGACCCCGCGCGGGGTGGCGGCATTCTTGCGGGCGTGCAGATCGGCATTGTTCACGGTCATCTCCTTCCAGATCGGATTCGGTCAAAGGGTTCAGCGGGACAGGCGGCCGCTTGGGAGCAGCCCATGAGGCGACTATAATCAGATTTGGCTCTGAAAATCAGAGCCATTTCAATAAATATCTAGGAGCCAATCATGCGGGCGAGCGTGTTGTCGGACTGGCTGGCGCAGCGCCTCGTGCGCGGCGGCGGCGCGCAGCCGGTCTACCGGCAGCTGCATCGGCTGCTGCAACAGGCGATTCTGACCCGCGAACTGCCCGCCGGCGCGCGTTTTCCGTCGTCGCGGCTGCTCGCGTCGGAACTGGGCATCGCGCGCAACACGGTCACGCAGGTGTACGAGCAGCTCGCGCTCGAAGGCTATGTGACGTCGGCGACCGGGCGCGGCACCTTCGTCGCTGACAGCGCGCCCGACGACATCGTCGGCGCGGCGGATCCGGCGCCCCGGCACGTCGCGGCGCCGGCGCCCGCGCGGCCGCTGTCCGCGCGCGGCGCGCGCCTGCTGGACGGCGCCGGGGTGTCGAAGCGGCAGGGCGGCGCGTTCATGCCGGGCGTGCCGGACGTGTCGCGGTTCCCGGCGCGCGTGTGGACGCGACTGCACAACAAGTACTGGCGACGGCTGCGTCCGGACCTGCTGACCTACGCGCCGGGCGGCGGCCTGGCGTTGCTGCGCGAGGCGCTGGCCGACTATCTGCGGACTTCGCGTTCGGTGCGCTGCACGCCCGAGCAGATCGTCATCACGACCGGCATCCATCAGTCGATCGATCTGGCCGTGCGGCTCCTGACCGATCCGGGCGACGCGATCTGGACCGAGGATCCGTGCTACTGGGGCGTGCGCAGCGTGCTGCACGTGTCCGGGCTGGTCACCCGCCCGATTCCCGTCGACGACGAGGGCATCGCGCCGTCGCCGGCCGATCTCGCCGCGCCGCCGAAGCTGATGCTGGTCACGCCGTCGCACCAGTATCCGCTCGGCATGGTGATGAGCCTCGCGCGGCGCCGGATGCTGCTCGAATACGCGCGGCAGCATCGCTGCTGGATCATCGAGGACGACTACGACAGCGAATTCCGCTACGGCAGCCGCCCGCTCGCGTCGCTGCAGGGTCTCGACGATACGGGACAGGTGATCTATGTCGGCAGCTTCGGCAAGACGCTGTTTCCGGGGCTGCGGGTCGGCTATCTCGTCGCGCCCGGGCCGCTCGCGGAAAGCTTCGCGACCGCGAGCGCGGAGCTGTATCGGGAGGGACAACTGCTGCAGCAGGCGGTGCTCGCCGAATTCATCGCGGAAGGGCATTTCGTGTCGCACATCCGCAAGATGCGCACGCTGTACGGCCAGCGCCGGCAGACGCTGCTCGACGCGCTCGCGCGCCGTTACGGCGACGCGCTGCCCGCGGTGGGCGGCGATGCCGGCCTGCATCTGGTGATGCGCCTGCCGGACGGCGCGGACGACCGCGCGGTCGCGCAGGCGGCGCTCGAACGCAACATCGTCGTGCGCGCGCTGTCGGGCTATTACGCGGATGCCGCGCGCGCCGCGTCCGGCCTGCTGCTCGGTTATGCGTGCGTGCCGGAGGACGAGATCGGGCCCGCGTTCGACACGCTGTCGGAGGCGATCGACGAGGCGGTGTTCAGGCCGGCGGCGCGCGCGGCGGGATGAAGCCTGTCCGCCCGGCAATCCGGCGGGCGCGCTACAGCCGGATCAGGACCGCTCCCGCCACCACCAGCGCGCAGGCGGCGAGCCGGCGCGCGGTCGGCCGCTCGCGCATCACGAACCAGCCGATCGCGACCGCGAAGATCGAGCTGGTTTCGCGCAGCGCCGACACCGTCGCGACCGGCAGATGCCGATACGCCAGCACCACGATCGCATACGCGGCGAGCGCGAGCGTGCCGGCCAGCACGCCGCGCGCGAGCGCGCCGCGCGACGCCGGCATGCCGCTGACGCCGCGCAGCCGGCAGACGAGCAGGCACTGCGGCAGGTTCCACAGCAGATAGACCCACGCGATATACGCGAGCGCATCGCCGGCGAGCCGCACGCCGATGCCGTCCACGACCGAATACGCGGCGATGAACACGCCGGTCAGGATCGCGTACGGCACGCTCTCGCCGGAAAAGCGGAAGCCGCGCCGGAACGCGAGCGACATGATGCCGCCCGAGACCAGCGCGATGCCGGCGAGCGCGAGCGGCGTCGGCGCTTCGCCCAGCATCGCGAACGCGAGGCCGGAGACGAGCAGCGGCGACAGCCCCCGGGCGATCGGATAGATCTGGCTGAATTCGCCGCTGCGATACGCGCGCAGCAGCGCGAGACAGTAGCCGAGCTCGAGCACCGCCGACGCCGCGATGTACGGCCACGCGTGGGCGGGCGGCAGCGGCAGCAGCAGGGCGCCCGCCGCGCCGAAGGCGAGATACGGCAGCGACATCGTGCCGAGCTGCACGAGGCGGTCTTCGCTGACATGGAGGAACGCGTTCCAGATCGCGTGCAGCAGCGCGGAAAGCAGGACGAGCAGGACGAAGCGGTGATCCATGACGGCGTGAACGGGGCGGGCGCGACGGGCGAGCCGGCGATTATCGCCGCGCGCTCGACCCGCCGGCGAGCAGGATTGTCGATAATAGGGGCATTCTGCCTTTTCCCGGACGACCGCGATGACCGAAAACTCCCGACCGAACCCGGCGCCGCCGCGCCTGACGAGCCTGTCGCACGGCGGCGGCTGCGGCTGCAAGATCGCCCCGGGCGTGCTGTCCGAACTGCTGAAGCGCAATACGCCGCCCGCGCTGTTTCCCGATCTGCTGGTCGGCACCGAAACCTCGGACGATGCGGCCGTCTATCGCCTGAACGATGAGCAGGCGATCGTCGCCACCACCGATTTCTTCATGCCGATCGTCGACGATCCGTTCGACTTCGGCCGGATCGCGGCGACCAATGCGCTGTCGGACGTGTATGCGATGGGCGGCAAGCCGATCCTCGCGCTCGCGCTGGTCGGGATGCCGATCAACGTGCTGCCGCACGAGACGATCGCCGCGATCCTGCGCGGCGGCGAAGCGGTGTGCGCGGAAGCCGGCATCCCGGTCGCGGGCGGTCATTCGATCGATTCGGTCGAGCCGATCTACGGGCTCGCGGCGCTCGGCATCGTGCATCCGCGGCGCGTGAAGCGCAACGCGGCCGCGCGCGCGGGCGACGTGCTGGTGCTCGGCAAGCCGCTCGGCATCGGCGTGCTGTCCGCCGCGCTGAAAAAGGAACGTCTGGACGCGGACGGCTACGCGCAGATGATCGCGACCGCGACCCAGCTGAACCGTCCCGGCGCGGCGCTGGCGGGCCTGCCCGGCGTGCATGCGCTGACCGATGTGACGGGCTTCGGTCTGCTCGGCCATGCGCTCGAACTCGCGCGCGGCGCGCGCCTGACCGCGCGGCTCCGGTATGCGGATCTGCCGTGGCTCGCGGGCGTCGAGCAGTTCGTGGACGCGGGCGTGTTCACCGGGGCGTCGGTGCGCAACTGGGCGTCGTACGGCGCGGACGTGCAACTCGCGGCCGGGCTGCCTGGCGTTGCCCGGACGTTGCTGACGGATCCGCAGACCTCCGGCGGGCTGCTGGTCGCCTGCGCGCCCGATACGGTCGACGACGTGCTCGCGTGCTTCCGCGCCGATGGTTTCGCGCGGGCCGCCGTGATCGGCGAAATGACGGACGGCCCCGCCCGGATCGACGTGGTGTGACGCGGGGCGGTGAAGGGGCGCGGGCGAACGCGGCGGTGCGGCGCCGCTCGGCTCGATGGCTGAGCTCGATGTGTCCGGGTCGTTTCGCATGTTCAGTCAACCGGCGTGTCCGATGCACCCTGGACGTCCGGCACGTCCGGCACGTCCGGCACGTCCAGCACGTCCAGCACACCCGGCACACCCGGCACACCCGGCACACCCGGTACACCCGGTACACCCGGTACACCCGGTACACCCGGTACACCCGGTACACCCGGTACACCCGGTACACCCGGCACACCCGATACCCACCGATGGCCCCGCAGCCCCCCGCCGTACACGGACCACGATCGCTCGCTCCGCCGCCATCACGCTCAGCGTGTTTTCCGCGCCGCCCGGCGACGGCGCCTCCCGCCCTTCGGCCGATATTGGCGGACGCGTCCCGGCCGCTAGAATCGGGGCTTCATGACGCCCGCCCGCGCTTCCGGATGAAAGACTTCCTGTTCGGCCTGATGATCGCGCTGTCGGTTGGCCCGGTCGCCTTGATGATCGCGAATTACGGTATCTACGCGGGGCTCGGCCAAGGCGTGCGCGCGGCGTTCGGCGTCGCGTGCGCGGACGGCTGCTATGCGATTGCCGCCTTCACGATCGGCGCGGTGCTGGCGCGCGGGCTCGCGGGTCATCTCGCGCTGTTTCGCGCACTGGGCGCGCTCGTGCTGCTCGCGATGGGCGCGCGCATGCTGTGGCGGGCGCTGGCGAACCGCCGCCGCGCGCTCGACGGCGCGGCGCCCGCGCTGGGCGCGCGCCCGTTCGTCTCGATGTTCTTCATCACCCTCGCCAATCCGCTCACGATCCTGCTGTTCTACGGCTATGCGTCGTCGTCGGCGCTCGCGCGGGCGCACTGGCTGACGGGCGCGCTCTGCGTGTTCGCGGGCAGTCTCGCCGGGCAACTGGTGTTCGCCTTCGGCGGCAGCGCGATCGGGCGCCTCGTCAAATCCCCCGGCTGGCTGGCGGCGACCCACCTCCTCGCCGCCGCCGTCGTGCTCGCCTACGGCGCGGCGGGCCTCGCGCAAATCTGAACGGGCCGTTTTACGTCGTTCTATACTGCGCGCGCAGTCTCCGAAAGTCGTTCTCACCCAACTTCATCCACCTATAAGGAACGCCGATGCTGACTCGCTCCATCCTGTCCGCAGCCGTTTTCTCGATCGCCGCTTGCGCGGCGGCGCCGTCCCTCGCGCAGGACAGCGGCAAGGACGCAGTCGCCGAATCCGGGCCGCAGGGCCACCCGGTGAAGGTGATGATCATCACGATGTTCGGCCCCGAGGGGCAGGCATGGCTCGACAAGCTCGGACCGTGGAAGGCCGTGACGGTGCCGGGCCTGTCGCCCGATTACCCGGCCGTTCACTGCAATCGCCAGGACGTGTGCGTCGTGACGACCGGCATGGGCTACGCGAACGCCGCGTCGTCGATCATGGCGCTGACGTTCTCGTCGCGCTTCGACCTGCGCCGCACCTACTTTCTGATTTCCGGGATCGCCGGCGTCGATCCGGCGCGCGGCACCGTGGGTTCCGCCGCGTGGTCGAAGTACCTGGTGGATTTCGGCCTGCAGTGGGAATTGGATGCGCGCGAGATCCCGCCCGGCTGGAACACCGGCTATCTCGGCATCAACACGAAGAATCCGACCGAGAAGCCGCCGCTCGACTATCGCAACGAAGTGTTCGTGCTGAACGCCCGACTGGCGGACAAGGCGTACGCGCTGTCGCGCGACGCGAAGCTCGCGGACAGCCCGCAGGCGCAGGCGGCGCGCGCGAAGTTCGACTACGCGCCGGCGAACCAGCCGCCGACGGTGATCCAGTGCGATACCTCGTCGGGCAACACGTGGTTCTCGGGCACGCGGCTGGGCGAGCGCGCGCGCGAATGGACGAAGATCCTGACGGACGGCAAGGGCACGTACTGCATGACGGCGCAGGAAGACAACGCGACCTTCGAGGCGCTGAAGCGCGCGTCGAGCGTGAAGCGGGTGGATCTCGACCGGGTGGCGGTGCTGCGCACCGGTTCGGATTTCGACCGGCCGTATCCGGGCCAGACGAACGTCGACAATCTGCTCAACTACGCGGACCAGGGCGGCTTCGTGCCGGCGACGTCGAACCTGTATCTGGCGGGCAATCCGCTGGTGCAGGACATCGTCACGCACTGGAGCGCGTGGCGCGACGGCGTGCCGCGCCGCTGAGCACGGCCGCCGGCTCCGGTCAGTGCGGCGCGGCGGTCGAACGGAACGGCGTCCAGACGGGCGTCGTGTCGTCCCAGTGGTCGAGCTGCGAGGGCGTGGGTTCGTTCATGATCGTGGCGTGACGAAGCAGGCATGAAGCGGATCGGACGAGGTGTCCGGCGGGACGGCGAACGCCGCGCATCGACTGCACGTCGGCGCGCGGCGTTCGCCGTTTACCGGCCGGCGCCCGCCAGTTGATTGGCGTCGGGATCGGGACGATACGCGCGTTGCGCGACTTCGACGCCCTGCGGATACGACGTGGTTTTCCGCATAGCGGCAAGCGTGCCGTCCTGTTGCGCGTGGTCGAGTTCGGCGCGGACTTCGGCGCGGGTCCGGGTGCTCTTGCCATACCACGACGTGTCGCCGTAAGTGCCGGCGTGGCCGATGCCGCCTTCCGCGAAGGCGGGTGCGGAGATGGAGAGGGCCAGGGTGACTGCGACCAGCAGGCTGCTGCGTTTCATGATGCGACTCCTGTCGATTCGATGCGCTCTTGAGCTTTCTCAGCGCGACAGGGGTAATTTAGGTGCAGGTGCAGCAATGATAAATGGGTGTCCGGCGAATTGAATTGTCGCGGTGAGGAAACAATCGGAGTCCGTGCGGACAGTAGGGGTTTGGGTCGGATGCTGAATCGCCGAGGGGGCGCGGCGCGCGAGCGGCGATGCGCGGCGAGGGCGGGCAGCGGATACGCTGCGCCGGCACGACTATGCCGATTGCATCGTTCCCCATCAATGAATCCGGTGCGCGGCGTGTGTGCCGCGCGTCGCGGCCGGACATTGCTATCGCCGCGCCCTGCGCGTCCGCCGCCCTTGCCGCACGGCCTGTCCGATCGGCGGCGAGCGTCGGCGACGCGCGGTGCGGCGGCGATTGTCGGCGCCGCACGGCGTCGTTCGGCGCGAACGGCACGTTCCACGCGGTCGCGGCCGCGACGGGCGAACCGCTCGCGCCGGCGTTCGGCGGCGCGACGCGCGACGATCTCGACACGGCCTGCCGGCAGGCCGATGCGGCGTTCGACGCGTATCGCGAGACCTCGCCCGACACGCGCGCGGCGTTTCTCGACACCATCGGCCGTTACCTCGCCGAACTCGGCGACGCGCTGATCGAACGCTGCTGCGCGGAAACCGGCCTGCCGCGCGCGCGCATCGAGGGCGAGCGCGCGCGCACGATCGGCCAACTCGGCCTGTTCGCGGCGGTGCTGCGCGACGGCGGCTTCATCGGCGCGCGGCTCGATTCGGCCCGGCCCGGCGTGACGATGCCGTGCAACGACCTGCGTCTGCGCAACATCGCGATCGGACCGGTCGCGGTGTTCGGCGCATCGAATTTTCCGCTCGCGTTCTCGGTGGCCGGCGGCGATACGGCGTCGGCGCTCGCGGCGGGCTGTCCGGTGATCGTGAAAGCGCACGCCGCGCATCCGGGCACCTCGGAGCTGGTCGGGCAGGCGGTGCAGCGCGCGGTGCGCGACTGCGGGCTGCCGGAAGGCACGTTCGCGCTGCTGTTCGACAGCGGGCGCGAGATTGGCCAGGCGCTCGTCGCCGACGCGCGGATCAAGGCGGTCGGCTTCACCGGCTCGCGCGCCGGCGGCACCGCGCTGATGCGGATCGCCGCCGCGCGCGAAGCGCCGATTCCCGTCTATGCGGAGATGAGCGCGGCGAACCCGGTGCTGCTGCTGCCGGCCGCGCTGGCCGCGCGCGGGGCGCAGATCGCGCAGCAGTTCGTCGCGTCGCTGACCTTGGGCGCGGGGCAATTCTGCACGAACCCCGGTCTCGTGCTCGCCGTCGACGGCCCGGCGCTGCGTGCGTTCGAACGCGCGGCGGCGGCCGCGCTCGATGCGGCGCCGGCCGCCACGATGCTGACCTCGGCGATCGATGCGAACTATCGCGCGGCGGTCGACGCGCGTGCCGCGTCCGCCGGTGTCGTTGCACTGGCGTGCGGCGCGGAAGGCGGGCCGCGCGAGGCGCGCGCGGCCCTGTTCGCGACGACGGCGGAAATTTTCATGAACCGGCCTGCATTGCGAGACGAAGTGTTCGGCGCATCGTCGCTGATCGTACGGTGTCCGGATGAAGTGTCGCTGCGCGCGTTGGTGGCGTCGCTCGACGGCCAGTTGACGATCGCCGTGCAGGCCGACGAGGCCGACCGCGCGGCGTTTGCCGCGCTGCTGCCGCTACTGGAGAAACGCGCGGGACGCATCCTCGCGAACGGCTTCGGTACAGGCGTGGCGGTGTGCGATTCGATGGTGCACGGCGGACCGTTTCCCGCTTCGTCCGACAGCCGCACGACCTCGGTCGGCAGCCGCGCGATCGAACGTTTCCTGCGGCCGGTGTGCTACCAGGACATGCCCGCGGCACTGCTGCCGGATGCGTTACGCGACGGCAATCCGCTGCGCATCGCGCGGCGCGTGAACGGTGCCGATCAAGCGGCGGAGGCGGGCGATGCGTGATGCCATGGAAGCGGATGTGGTGATGTCGATCGACGAGGTCTATCGTCTGTCGTTCCGGGTGCTGACGCATTACGGCATGTCGGACGCCCACGCGGCGGCGATCGCGCGGGTGATCGCCCAGTGCCAGCGCGACGAATGCCATTCGCACGGGATCTACCGGTTGCTGGTGTGCGCGCGTTCGCTGCGCGACGGCAAGGTCGACCCGCGCGCCGAGCCGACGCTGCGGCGAGTCGCGGGCGGCGTGGTGAAGGTCGATGCGCACTACGGGTACTCGCTGCCCGGCTTCGAACTGGGGTTGCCGGTGCTGGTCGAGCAGGCGCGCGCGCAAGGCATCGCGGCGCTCGCGATCAACCGCTGCTTCCATTTCTCGGCGCTGTGGCCGGAGGTGGAGGCGATCGCGGCGCAGGGGCTGGTCGGCCTCGCGATGTGCCCGAGCCACAGCTGGGTCGCGCCCGCCGGCGGCGCCCGGCCGGTGTTCGGTACCAATCCGCTCGCGTTCGCGTGGCCGCGGCCGGGCGGGCAGCCGTTCGTGTTCGATTTCGCGACGAGCGCGATCGCGCGTGGGGATATCGAACTGCATGCGCGGCGGGGCTTGCCGATTCCGCCGGACTGGGCGGTCGACGCGGACGGCCAGCCGACGACCGATGCGCGCGCGGCGCTGCAGGGCGCGATGCGGACCTTCGGCGGCCACAAGGGATCGGCGCTCGCCGCGATGGTCGAATTGCTCGCGGGCGCGCTGATCGGCGATCTGACGAGCCGCGAGTCGCTCGACTTCGACGCGGGGGTCGGCGCGACGCCCTGCCACGGCGAACTGGTGCTGGCGCTCGATCCGCGCGTGTTTCTCGGCGAGGGCTACGACGCGGGGCTGGCGCGCGGCGAAAGCGTGCTCGAAGCGATCGCGTCCCAGGGCGCACGCCTGCCGTCGCAGCGGCGCTTCGAGGCGCGGGTGCGCAGCGAGGCGAACGGCGTGCGGATTCCGGGCGCGCTGCATCGGGACGTGTTGGCGTTGCTGGATCGCGCGCCCGCATGACGCGGCTCGCGCATCAATGCGCCGGCGCCATCTCGGCGTCGATGAACGCCCCGATCGCCGCGAGGAGCTGGTCGTCCGTGAGCTGACCGGCAAGCAGATGCCGCGCCGTCGCGGTGCGGACCGGGCGGAATGTCGTCGACGTATCGCATCCCCATACGAACAACACGGGGCGGCCCAGTTCCGCCGCGACATGGCTGAGCCCCGTGGACCCGCCGATGCAGGCACGCGCGCTCGCGATCAGGTCGACCAGCTCGCCGCCGGCCAGATCGGTCAGCACGTCGACGCCGGGCGGCCAGGCAGCCTGCTCGCGCACGGCGGACAGGCCCACCACGGCGGTCGGCGCGCGCGTCGAAGCGAGCGCGGCGACGTCCCGCCAGCAGCCGAGCTGCTGACTGCCCGTCATCGCATGCGGAAACAGCAGCAGGCGGGCGCCGGGCGTGCCGGTCGTGCGCAGCGCCGGCCTCGATCGGCCCTGGTCGGGCAGATCCAGCATGTCCCTGAAGATCTCCGCGAAGTGCGCGCTGCCCCAGCGCCGCACGCTGTCCGGATCGTCCCATTCGCGCGTCGCGCGCGGATGGATCGGCGTATCGAACAGATGACGGTAGGCGGGCCAGTCGAGCCACGCGTTCAACTGCTGGAGATCGATCACGCCGCCGCGCGGCCGCAGCGAACGGGCGAGCCGGAACGATGCGGGCTCGGACGCCACGTGACGGAACTCGATGTTGTCGATACCGAAGCGCTCCAGCACGCCGGCGACGGTCGGCGTCGAGACATAGATCAGCCGCGCATGCGCGCGGCTCGCCTCGTGCGCGATGTCCCAGGTCAACAGGTTGTCGCCGATCTTCGTGATGTCGGGCGGAAAGTAATAGACGGTCGAATCCATCGCGCTCCGCGAGGAAGGGTCGCGAGACCGCCGAGGCGACGTCGACGATCGGCTCAAACGACGGATATCTAAGCATTCGCGAATTCGCCGGGACAACTACCAATTCAGGTAGTTACGCGTCGGGGGAAAACGGGTTGCAATCACCGCACGGCATCGACGATGCACGCGATTGCACCGCGAAGACGCATGCGTGTCCGGCTGGCCCGGCACGCGGGCGGGACGCGGGGCCGCGCTTCCGGCACCCGGATCCCCACTCGATCCCCAACGGGAAAAGAGATCATGCGTACCCAGACCGTTCGCTTTCACGATGCCCGTGCTTCCACCGCGCCGGAGGTGCATGCGGGGCTGCCGCGCGCGATCTACGTCGAGTTGACCGACCTGTGCAACCTGACTTGCCCGATGTGCCGCTGCAATCCGGTCAAGGGCAACATCCTGCCGCTGCCGCTGTTCTCGGAGATCGCGGCGGAGCTGTTTCCGTCCGCCGAATTCGTCGATCTGCGCGGCTGGGGCGAAAGCACGATCATTCCGGATTTCGAACGCTATCTCGATGTCGCGCAGGCCTATCCGGTCAGGATCAAGCTGATCACGAACGGCGTCGCGCGGCGGCCGGGGCTGTGGTCGAGGCTCGGCCGCGACGGGATCACGGTGGGCGTGTCGTTCGACGCCGCCGACGCGGACCTGTTCCGCGAACTGCGCGGCGGCGCGGACCTGGCCCAGGTGAGCGCGAATCTGCGGATCGTGGCCGACGCGCAGCGCGCCGCCGGCCACGATCCGGGCGAGCGCCTCTATTTCTGCGTCACGGCGAGCGGGCGCAACGTCACGCAGCTCGACCGGATCGTCGAATCCGGCATGGCGCTCGGCGTGCGGCGTTTCAAGATCGAACCGCTGCGCGCCGGCGACGACGATCCGGACCGTCTCGAACGCCACGCGGAGAAGATCCCGCCCGCGCTTGCGCGGCTGGCCGCGCTCAGTCGCGAGCACGACCTGCTGATCGAGCTGTCGGCGTCGCTGCTGCCCGCCGGCACGCGCGACGACGCGGTTCGCAAGACCTGTATCCATCCGTGGGAATACCTGTACGTGAACAGCCGGGGTCGTCTCGGTTTCTGCGATCACCTCAACGGCCGCGAGGAATACACGTTCGGCGACTGGCAGGCGGACGGCTTCGCGGCGTTCTGGAACGGCGCCGCGATGCGCCGGCTGCGCGCCGAGCACTTGCGCCGGCTGGCCGGCGATGCGATCACCCAGTGCGTCGATTGCAACTGGTGTTACGAGCGCCGCTACATGGACCTCGAGGACTGGATCGCGCCGGACTGGTCGGCTTATCGCGTCACGGTGTAAACGGAGATCGGGATGCTGACAAATGACGTGCCCTGGGCGGGCAATTTCTACGACCCCGCGCTGTTCGATGCGGGCGCGGGCGATAGCGATTCGACGGCAACCGTCTCGCACTACCGCGCGCAGCTCGCGGACGCCGCGCGGCACGTGGCCGACATCGGCTGCGGCACGGGACGGATCGCGCTGCCGCTGATCGACGACGGCCATCGCGTGTACGGCGTGGACACCTCGGAGACGATGCTGGCGCACCTGCGGCGCAAGGCCGAGAGCCTGCCGCGCGCGGTGCGCGGGCGGCTCGACTGGCAGCACGGCGACGTGCTCGACATGGCGCCGCCGGAGCCGTTCGACGCGCTGATCGCCGCCGACGATTTCGTCAGCCACTTCAATGTGCGTTTGCTCGAACGCTTCTTCCAGGTCGCGCACGCGTGGCTCAAGCCGGACGGCCTGCTGCTCGCCGACCTGCGGGTGCGCGACGCGGGCCGTCTCGCGGCGGCGGCGGCGGGTTTTCCGAAACCGATGATGAGCTACGGTCTCACCGAGGGCGTGCGCACGGAGGACGGCATGCGCCATGCCGCGATGATGGGATGGGAAGAATACGACCCCGTCAGCAGCCGTCTAGTGAGTCATCAGCTCTACAGCTTCATCGATGCCGACGGCCGCGAGGCGCAACGGGTCTGGAAGACGATCGTTCAGTACAACCACTCGAACGCGGTGCTGATCGGCGCGGCCGAGCTGGCGGGATTCGCGCTGGAATCGGCGGCCGGCCGCGCCGGCGGAGGCGCGCTGGGCGATCAGGGCGGCTACTTCCGGTTGCGCCGGCGCCGGGCGGCCTGAGATGGTGTTCGATCTGATCTGGGTCGTGCCGTCGCTGGCCAATCTCGGCGGCACGGAGTACGCGGCCGTGACCTTTGCGAAGCTGATCGTGGCCGACGGCCATCGGCTGCGCTTCGTCACCGGCCGCGGCGCGCATCCTGACTGGCGCGCGCGATTGCGCGACGACGGCTCCGGGCGGCTTGCGCTGATCGAGGCGGAGCAGGATTCGCCGCTGGCGCTGTGTGCGCTGGCGCGCCGCCTGCATCAGGCGGCGCCGGCCGATCTGATCCAGTTCATGCCGATCGAGGCGCATTGCCTCGCGTGGTTGAGCGATGCGCCCGCGCTGCCCGTCGCGGGCTGGGAGCCGACCGATCTGAGTCCGCGCTGCTGGTGGCTGTCCGATGCGCTCGGCGCGCTGATTCATCGGCTCGACGCGCTGCTGGTCTTCAATCCCGACGCGGCCGGCCATGCGGTGCGCCGCTACGGCTATCGCGGCGGGATTCACGTGGTGCCCAACACGGTGATGCCCGCCGCGCCGCGCGTGCCGTCCGTGCGCGGCGGTGCCGCGCCGGTGGTGGGCTGCATCGCGCGGCTCTCGGCGGAGAAGGGGCTCGAATTCCTGCTGGCCGCGTTCGGCCTCTTGCTGCGGCGCGTGCCGGCGGCCCGGCTCGCGATCTGGGGGGACGGCGGCGACCGCGATCGGCTGGGCGAACTGGCGACGATGCTCGGGATTGCCGGGCAGGTCGATTTTCATGGTGCGTTCGCGCCGTTCAGCGCAATCGACGATATCGCGCACGCGGCCGATGTGTTCGTGTCCAGCTCGCTGTTCGAGGGGGCGCCGGTGGCGCTGCTCGAACTGGCGGCGCGAGGCCGCCCCGTCGCCGCGACGGCGACTGCCGGCGCGCGCTGGATCTGCGGCGCGGATTACGAGTGGATCGTGCCGATCGGCGATACCGGCGGTCTCGCGGACGCGCTCGCGGCTCTGCTCGCGTCGGATGCGTCGCGCCGCGATGCGGGCGCGCGGCTCGCGGCCCGCTTCGCGCGGCGCTTCTCGCCCGAGCAATCGGTCGGGGCGTTGCGCGCGGCCTACGCGGCGATGCTCGGACGCGTGGCCGTCGAATGAGCGCTGCGCCTGTCCTGTATTTGTCCCCGCATCGCGACGACATCGCGTATTCGCTCGCGGGCCGCATCCTCGGCGCGGCCGCGCCGCGCGCCGCCGGGGTTGCCGTCGCCGTGTTCACGCGCAGCAACTTCGCGCCGTACGCGCGGCCGGGGCTCGACACCGCCGCGATCACGCGGCTGCGCGGCGCGGAGGAATCCCGTGCGTGCCGCGCGCTGCGCCTGCGCAGCCTGTCGCTGCCGTTCGCCGAAGCGCCGCTGCGCGGCTACCGGACGACCGATGCGCTGTTCGTCGACGACGCCGTCGCGACGCGCGATCCGGTCGTCGACGCATTGGTGCGGTGCCTGACGACGCTGAACGCGATGTTCCGGCCGCGCGCGGTCTATGCGCCGCTCGGGATCGGCGGACATGTCGATCACCTGGTGACCCGCGTCGCCGCGCAGGCCGCGTTCGCGTCGCAGTGTCCGGTGTGGCTGTACGAGGATCTGCCTTATGCGGGCGAGCTGGACGAGCACGCGTACGGGGCGGAGCTGGCGCGCCGGACCGGGCGGGCCCGGCCGGCACTGACGCCGAACGGCGCGTGGCTGACGGACAAGCTGCGCGTGCTGGCCGGCTACGCCTCGCAAGTCGCGCGCAAGGATTTGTGCGCGGTCGTCGCGCATACCCATCGAATCGGAGGCGAGCGTGTCTGGTGCTGTCGCTGATGTTTGTGTCCTGACCTTCGCGGTCGATCGTCCGGAGGCGCTCGCGCGTTGCATCGCGAGCGTCGCGGCGCAATCCGTCGCGCACCGCGTGCGGCACCGGGTGCTGTCGGAGCGGGCCGATGCGCTGCGCGCCGCCGCGCCGCTCGCGCGCTGGCGCGACGCGGTCGAATGGCGCGCGCTCGACGGCGCGCCGTTCCAGGGGGCGTCGTCGCCGCGCATCGCGCGTCTGCGCGCGGCGGCGCTGGACGACGTCGACACCCCGTTCGTCTGCTTTCTCGACGACGACAACGCCGTCGATCCGCATCACGTCGAGTCGCTGCTGGCCCTGATCGAACGGGACGGTCTCGATGCCGCGCACGCATGGCGGTTCGTCAGGAATCCGGACGGCTCGCCGTTCGGGTTCGATCGCTACCCGTGGCACGACGATCCCGACATTGCCGCGCGCCTGTATCGCGCGTGCGTCGAGCGCGGCGTCATCGTTCCGGGCGATCCGGTGATGCGCGACGGCGCGTCGGCCGCGGCGGAGGACGCCGATTGGGCGACGGTGGACATGAACGAATGGCTGTTCAGGACGGACGTGCTGCGGCGAGTCGGCTTCGACACCGCCTTCAGCGCGACGGATCTGCGGATGCGGGTGGGCGAGGACGACAAGCTCTACCGGCGCTGCGTCGACGCGGCCGTCCGCTTCGCGTGCAGCCGCCGGCCGAGCGTGCAGTACTACCTGGGGGGCGTGTCGAACCTGCGCGTGACGAGCGGCCCGACCCTCGATCGTTGACGGAGAGCATCGAATGAGCGAACTGGCTTGGGAAGGCGGGCACGCGATACGCAATCGGCCGTGGCCGCGCTGGCCGCGCACGACGGATGCGCTGGAGCGAGAGGTCGTCGAGGTGCTGCGCAGCGGCCGCTGGGCGGTCAGCGGGTTGTCGAGCGGGCCGCAGGATGCGTACGACACGCGCTTCGCGCATGCGTTCGCGGCGTACAACGGCGTCGAGCATTGCATTCCGACGGCGAACGGCACCAGCGCGCTGATGTGCGCGATGCGCGCGCTCGGGATCGGCAGCGGCGACGAGGTGCTCGTGCCGGCGCTGACGTGGGTGGCCTGCGCGAGCGCGGTGGCGGCGGTCGGCGCGACGCCGGTGCTGGTCGACGTCGATCCGGCGTCGCTCTGCATCGATCCGCGGCAGGCGCGCGACGCGATCACGCCGCGCACGCGCGCGGTGATGGCGGTGCATCTGTACAACGCCATCGCGGATCTCGACGCGCTTACCGCGCTCGCGGAACAGGCGGGCATCGCGCTGATCGAGGACTGCGCGCAGGCGCACGGCGCGCGCTGGCGCGGCCGGCGCGTCGGCTCGATCGGCGCGGTGGGCACCTTCAGCATGCAGAACGGCAAGGTGCTGACGGCGGGCGAGGGCGGCGCGTGCATCTGCCGCGACAGCGCGCTGGCCGACCGGATCTATCGCGCGCGGTCGGACGGACGCCGGCTCGCGGCGCAGCGCGCGCCGCAAGGGCGGATGGATCTCGAGGAAGCCGGCGGGGTCTTCGCGCAGAATTTTTGCCTGAGCGAATTGCAGGCGGCGGTGCTGCATGTGCGGCTCGCCGACCTCGACGACGAGAATCGCCTGCGGGCGCAGCGCGCGCAGCGATTGCGCCGCACGCTGACGGAGATCGGCGGCTTCGGCTTTCAGGAGAGCGCGCCCGGCAGCGACGCGACGACCCTCTATCACTTTCCGGTGCGCCTCGAGCAGCCGGCGTTCGACGGCGTCGAGGCGGCGCGGTTCGGCGCCGCGTTGTCGGCCGAGCTGGGCTGCTGGGTTCATCCCCCCTACGCGCCGCTCGACCGGCATGCGCTGCTCCCGCCCGGCACGGCGGCCGCGCGCGGGCCGTTGCCGCATGCGCTCGATGCGCATCGCCGGCATGTCGTGCTGCCGCACTGGCTGTTTCTCGGCGACGAAGCCGACATCGACGATCTCGCGGCCGCCTTCTACAAGCTCAAGCGCCACGCGCACCGACTCCGGGCCTGAATCATGAGACAGACGCTAGGTTGCGAATTGCGCGACGACGAGGCGGCGGCAGCGCCCGGCGCCATCGATACGATGGATTTCCGTTTCGGCGATCGCGACATGCGGTTCCTGCTCGGCCACCGATGCACGGGCGCGCTGGTCGAGCAGATCGCCGGACTGACCGACCACGTCGTGCTGGTGGCCGACGCGCGCGTGCATGCGCTGTGGGGCGCGGAGCTGATCCGCGCGCTGCGGACGCAGGTCGGGGTGTCGTGCATCCGGGTCGAGGCGGCCGAAACCGGCAAGTCGCTCGACCGTGTGCAGGCGATCCTCGACGAGGCGGTCGACGCGGGCGCGACGCGCCGCTCGGTGGTCGTCTCGTTCGGCGGCGGCCTGACCGGCAATCTCGCGGGGCTGGCCGCCGGGCTGCTGTTTCGCGGCGTGAGGCTGGTGCACGTGCCGACGACCCTGCTGGCGATGTCCGATTCCGTGCTGTCGCAGAAGCAGGCCGTCAACGGCCGGCACGCGAAGAATCTGTACGGTCTCTACCATCCCGCGCAGCTGAGCTGCGTCGACGTGCAATACCTGCAGACCTTGCCGCAGACGGAGTTCTCCGCGGGCGTGGTCGAATTGTGCAAGAACGGGCTGGCGTTCGATACGGCGTCGCTGCCGTACTACGACGCGATCGCGGCGCGCGCGGACCCCGCCGCGTGGTGCGCGCTCGTCAAGCTGGGCGTCGCCGCGAAGCAGCGGCTGCTGGACGAGGACCCGTTCGAGCAGCATCGGGGCGTCGTGCTCGAGTACGGCCACACGGTGGGCCACGCGCTCGAGCTGGAGACGGGCACGCTGACGCACGGCCACGCGGTCGGCCTCGGCATGCTGGTCGCGGCGGCGATATCGCGCGCGCGGGGCTGGCTGACGGAAGAGGAGGAAGCGCGCCACGCGGATCTGCTGTGCCGCGCCCGCGCGCCCGTGACCCTGCCGGGACCGGTCGACGCGGCGGCCGTGGTCGAGCGCGTCCGGCGCGACAACAAGCGCGGCCGCATCGCGCTGAAGCCGCGCGAGCATGCGTTCGTGCTGCTGAAGCACCTCGGCCGGCCGGCCGTGACCGGCGGACTGCCGCTCGTGCCCGTCGACGAAGCGGAGCTGCTCGACGGTTTCGCGAAACTCGCGTCCGGTCACTATGCCGACGTCGGAGGTGCGCGATGAGGCGGGCATCCGGCATTTCGATCAAGCGCACGCACGGGCTCGGGAATCTCGTCATGTTGCTGCCCGTCGTGGACAAGCTCGCGGCGCAGGGCATCGACGTGCATCTCGTGACCCGGCCCGACTGGATCGAGGCCGTTCAGGCGGGCCGGCCCGACGTGACCTGTTCGGCGACGGCGCGCGCCGGGACGATCGATCTGGACGCGGCCACCTGCACGCTCGCGCCGACGATGCACCGGACGCTCGAGTTCGCCCACCTGCTGCGCGTGGCCGGCCCGTTCGACGCGCCGCGCCTGCACGTGCCGACGGCGTGGAGCGAGCCGTTCGCCGGACACGCGGGCGCGCTGGTGATCGCGCCGGAATCCGGCCATCCCGCGCGGAGCTGGCCGGTCGCGCATCTGCAGGCGCTTGCGTCGCTGCTCGAACGCGAACGCGAGCACGTGGTGCTGAGCGGCCTGAGCCCCGCGCCCGCGCTGGCGTGCCGCGCGGATCTGCGCGGCCGGCTGAGCCTGCCGCAGTTGCTCGGGCTGCTCGATCATGCGCGCGCGGTGCTGTGCTTCGATTCGGGCATGCTGCATCTGGCGATGGCGCGCTCGATCCCGGCGCTGGCGATCTTCGGCGGCATCGATCCGCGCTTTCGCGCGACCCGCGAGCAGCGGGTGCGGGTTCTGCAGGCCGAACTCGACTGCTGTCCCTGCAACAAGGCGGAAACCTGCGCGGGTCGCTATCCGTGCCTCGCGCACATCGCGCCCGAACAGGTGATCGACGCGCTCGCGTCGATCGAACGGCTCGCCCAGCGAGAAATCCTCCGCATCAAGGTGCCCGCATGTCTGCATTGAACGAGGCGCTCGCGCATGTCGACCTGGCGCTGATCGACGCCGCCGTGTCCAGAGCCAACGCGCGGGCGCGGCCGCTCTATCTGATCGTGCTGGCGACCAAGCCTTGCTACATCAAGCTGGCGAGCCTGGTGCACGCGTGCCTTGCGCAGGACGTGCCGTTCCTGCTCGTCGACAGCGGCCAGCACTACGACCCCGAGCTGACGGGCGCGAAGCGGGAGCTGGGTTACGAAGCGCACGTCGCGGTGGTGTTCGGCGTGCGCGGCACGCTGCTCGAGCGCGCCGCGCATCTCGCGCGGGGCATCGACGCGCTGGGCGCGCTGCTCGCGCAGTGCGGCAGCCGGACCGCCGTCGTGCCGGTGATCTCGGGCGACACGTCGACGGCGGCGCTGTTTCCGCAGTACTGGTATTTCGCGAACGGCCTGCGCAGCGTGCACGTCGAAGCGGGGCTGCGCAGCCTCGGGCCGTCATGTCCCGGCGGCTGGGAGGCGCTGGGCGACGACATCCGCGCGCAGCGGACTTGCGCATGGGTGCCGTTTCACGACGAGCCGTTTCCGGAAGGTATCGATACCCGGCTGGCGTCGGTCGCGTCGGATCTGCTGCTCGCACCCGTCGAGCGCAACGTGGATCAACTGGTGCGGGAGGGGTATCCGGCCGAAAGGATCGCCCGCGTGGGTTCGCTGAGCAGCGACGCGGTGCGGCTCGCGCAAGCGGCGGCCGCGTCGGCATCGCTGTTCTACCGGTATCCCCGGCTGGAGTCGGGACGCTGGCTCAGGGTCGATCTGCATCGCCGGGAAAACATGACGCCCGAGCGGCTGCGGGCGGTGCTGGAGGGCGTGGCCCGGCTGAGCGTCGCGGGTGTGCAGGTCGTGCTGGTGAAAACGAATGCGCTGCTCGGCGCGCTGCATCAGCATCGGCTGGAGGGGATGCTCGACGACGCGGCGAGGGCGGGCGTGATGATCCACGAACTGTGGCCGAGCTATGTCGACGTGATCGCGTTTCTCGCGTCGCCGCATTGCCATGCGGTGTATACCGACAGCGGCGGCCTGCAGGAGGAGGCGGCCGTGCTCGGCGTACCGTGCATCACGTGCCGGTTCAGCACCGATCGCCCGGAAACCGTGCTGGATGCGCAAACCAACCTGCTCGTGCCGCCGTTGTCGGCGGCGTTCGTTTGCGCGCAGCTGAGCGTGCTGTTGCGGGAGGCGCCGGAGGCGAGCTGGCCCGGGCTATCGCGGGGCGGCGAGTTTTACGGCCAGTCGGTCGGCGCCGCCATGGCGCGGCGGCTGGCGGACTATCAGCCCGCCGCGCCGCTGGCCGGAGCCGGCGCGCGCTTCGAACGGCGCTGACGGGCGCCGGCCTGGGCGGGCGGCCTGTCCCGTCGCCTGCTCAGGATGCTCGAACCGCTTCGAGCCGGCCGAGGTGGATGATCGGCAACCGGAGACCGCGCCCGGGAGCGCGCTCGAGCGTCGAGCGAATCCGGTGGGGACGGGTACCGGGTTTCATCGGCTGCGCGACGTGCCGCGCGTCGCGATGCTTCGGCACCCGGCACCCATCGCGTATGTGCGTGCTTCGCTACGCGACCCACTCGTTCAGCACCGGCGTATCCAGTACCGGCGCCCGCTCGGCATCCTCGAAAGTCCGCTTGCTGCAGGTGGCATCGAGCGTGCCGCGTCCGCTCAGAAGCGGGCAGCGATCGAACACTTCGGCGATCCAGTCGACGAACACCCGCACCTTCGGCGACAGATGCCGGCTGTGCGGATACACGACGGAAATCGGCATCGGCAGCGGCTTGTAGCCGGGCAGCACCTCCTTCAGCGTGCCGGCGCGCAAATGCGGCAGCACCATGAACAGCGGCGGCTGGACCAGCCCGAAGCCTTCGATGCCGCAGGTGACGTAGGCATCCGCGTCGTTGACCGACACGATGCTCTCCATCTTGATCTCGACTTCCTTGCCGTCGATCAGGAACGCCCAGTCGATCATGCGTCCGGTGCGGCTCGAAAAATAATTGACCGCCTTGTGCTGGCCGAGATCCTCGATCGTCATCGGCTCGCCGTACTTCTCCAGATACGCGGGCGACGCCACCGACACGCCTTCGAACAGCCCGATGCGGCGCGCGACCAGCGACGAATCCTGCAGCGCGCCGACCCGGATCACGCAGTCGACGCCTTCCTGCAGCAGATCCACCGGCCGGTCCGACAGCCCGAGCTGCAGATCGATATCCGGGTAGCGCGTATGGAATTCGCACAGGGAAGGGATCACCAGCAGCCGCCCGATCGACCCCGGCATGTCCACCCGCAGCTTGCCGTGCGGCTTGCGATTGTTGGACTGGAAGCTCGCCTCGGTTTCCTCGACGTCCGCGAGGATCCGCACGCAGCGCTCGTAGTACGCGGCGCCGTCCGGCGTCAGCGACAGGCGCCGGGTGGTCCGGTGCATCAGCCGCACGCCGAGGAAAGCTTCGAGATTCTGGATGATCGTGGTGACCGACGCGCGCGGCAGACCGAGCGTCTCGGCCGCCTTGGTGAAGCTGTTCGTATCGACGACCCGCGTAAACACCTGCATGGCCTGAAGCCGGTCCATTACTACCTCCGGAAAAAGGAAGCCGGAACAACAGCAGGCCGCGACGCCCGTTAGGCGCACGCAGCCGTCGATTGTTCAGAGGCGGTGAATTGTGTTGCCGGATTATAGGCATTTATCCGGATGTCTGCCGGAGCCAGAATGCGATCCATCTCGAAATGGATGTGCGTTGCCGCACGTGACCGTCATGGACGCTTCAGACTTCCGCAATCTGCTGACCCCGGCTCCGGCCGGCGCAGCCCGCACGCGCGCGGCTCTCGCGGTTTCGGACGTCGAAATCGAGGGATACGCGAAGGACATCGTGCTGCGGCTTTACCGCCGGCCCGATAAAACCGGACTGCCGGTAGTGCTTTACTTTCACGGCGGCGGCTTTGTGCGCGGTTCGCTCGCCGACGCCGATTTCGCCGCGCGCTTTTTAGCAGAACACTTACCAGCGCTCGTCGTCTCCGTCGATTATTCGCTGGCGCCGAAGTATCCGTTTCCGGCCGCGCCGGAGGATGCGTTTCGAGCGGCCCGCTGGGTGGAAGCCCGCGCCCGCGCGTTCGGCGGCAACCCGAAGAAGATCGGCGTGGCCGGCCACGACGCGGGCGGCCAGCTCGCGAACTGCCTGGCCTTCATCGCCCGCGACCGGGGCGAGGTGCCGATCGCCGCGCAGGCGCTGTTCGGGCCGATGCTGGACCCGAGCATGACGCGCATCGGCGACGAGCAGCGGCTGTCGTCCGACATCACCGCGCGGGAATGTGCGGCCTGCTACCGCGCGTACCTGCCGCAACCGTCGCAGCGCATGCATCCGTATGCCGCGCCGATCGAATCGGTGCGGCTCGCGGGGCTGCCGCCCACGCTGATCGCCACGGCCCAGAACGACGTGCTGCACGTCGAAGCCGAGAAGTACGCCGGCTGCCTGATCGACTCGGGCGTGCTGACCCAGGTGGTCCGCTATCCCGACATCACGCACGCGACGCTGGCCGAGTACACCCCCGCGCTGCAAGAGGCCGTGCGCTTCTTCCAGTGCCGCTTCCAGGCGCGCACCGCGACCTGACCCGATACCTGATACCAACCGACTTACGCTACCGGAGATCCACATGTCTATCCTGCGCACCCCCCGTTCGCGCCTCGCGGCCGCCGCGCTGGCGACGCTCGTCGTCGTCGGCCTCGGCACGTTCGGCGCCATTCGCGTGAACGCCAGCTCGCCCGACAAGGCGGCGGCGCCGCTGCCCGAAGTGGACGTCGCGACCGTGCTGTCGAAGACCGTCACCGACTGGCAGAGCTATTCGGGCCGCCTCGAGGCGGTCGAGAAGGTCGATGTCCGGCCGCTCGTGTCGGGCACGATCGTGTCGGTCAATTTCAAGGACGGCGCGCTCGTGAAGAAGGGCGACACGCTGTTCGTGATCGACCCGCGTCCGTACCAGGCCGAAGTCGACCGCGCTGCCGCGCAGCTTGCCGCCGCGCAGGCGCGCGACGGCTATGCGCAAAGCGACTGGCAGCGCGCGCAGCGGCTGATCGGCGACAACGCGATCGCGAAGCGCGATTTCGACGAGAAGCAGAACGCCGCGCGCGAAGCGAACGCCAATCTCAAGGCCGCCGCCGCGGCGCTCGAAACGGCGCGCATCAACCTCGGCTACACGCGGATCGTCGCGCCGGTCGCCGGCCGCGTGTCGCGCGCGGAGATCACGCTGGGCAACGTGGTGTCGGCGGGCGCATCGGCCGCGCCGCTGACGACGCTGGTATCGGTGTCGCCGATCTACGCGTCGTTCGATGCGGACGAGCAGACCTACCTCCAGTACATCGGCGGCGCGAAGGACGGCCGCAAGGTGCCGGTGGAGCTCGGGCTGGCGAACGAGTCCGGCTACTCGCGGCAGGGCGTGATCGATTCGGTCGACAACCGGCTCGACACGTCGTCCGGCACGATCCGGGTGCGCGCGCGCTTCGACAACGCGGACGGCGCGCTGGTGCCGGGCCTCTATGCGCGCGTGAAGGTGGGCGGCAGCGAGCCGCATCCGGCGCTGCTCGTCGACGACGCGGCGATCAACACCGACCAGGACAAGAAGTTCGTGTTCGTGGTCGATGCGCAGGGCCGCGTGTCGTACCGCGAGGTGCAGCTCGGTGCGCAGCACGGCAACCAGCGCGTGATCGTCGGCGGCCTGCAGGCGACCGACCGGATCGTCGTGAGCGGCACGCAGCTCGTGCGCCCCGGCGAACAGGTGAAACCGCACATGGTGCCGATGACGGGCAGCGAGGATGCGCCCGCGACACCGGTGGCCGCGAACGCGAAAGAGGCGTCGGCCAAGGCGAATTCGTGACCGGCCGCTGATTCCAGCGAGCCCGTCGCGCCTTCGCGCCCAAACAGACAGAGCCTTTCATGAACATATCCAAATTCTTTATCGATCGACCGATCTTCGCAGGGGTGCTATCGGTCATCATCCTGCTCGGCGGGGTGATCGCGATGTTTATGCTGCCGATTTCCGAGTACCCGGAGGTCGTGCCGCCGTCGGTGATCGTCAAGGCGCAGTATCCCGGCGCCAACCCGAAGGTGATCGCCGAAACCGTCGCGTCGCCGATCGAGGAGCAGATCAACGGCGTCGAGGACATGCTGTACATGCAGTCGCAGGCGAACAGCGACGGCAACCTCACGATCACCGTCACGTTCAAGCTCGGCACCGATCCGGACAAGGCCACGCAGCTCGTGCAGAACCGCGTGAACCAGGCGCTGCCGCGTCTGCCGGAAGACGTGCAGCGGCTCGGCATCACCACCGTGAAAAGCTCGCCGACCCTCACGATGGTGGTCCACCTGATCTCGCCGGACAACCGCTACGACATGACGTATCTGCGCAACTACGCGCTGATCAACGTGAAGGACCGGCTGTCGCGGATCCAGGGTGTCGGCCAGGTGCAGCTGTGGGGATCGGGCGACTACGCGATGCGGATCTGGCTCGATCCGCAGAAGGTCGCGCAGCGCGGCCTGACCGCGGACGACGTCGTGAAAGCGATCCGCGACCAGAACGTGCAGGTCGCGGCCGGCGTGATCGGCGCGTCGCCGTCGGAGCCGGGCACGCCGCTGCAGCTGTCGGTGAATGCGCGCGGCCGTCTGCAGTCCGAGGGCGAATTCGGCGACATCGTCGTCAAGACCGCGCCGGACGGCGGCGTCACGCACCTGCGCGACATCGCGCGGATCCAGCTCGACGCCTCCGAGTACGGGCTGCGCTCGCTGCTCGACAACAAGCCGGCGGTCGCGATGGCGATCAACCAGTCACCGGGCGCGAATTCGCTCGCGATCTCCGACGAAGTGCGCAAGACGATGGCGGAGCTGAAGCACGATTTCCCGGCGGGCGTCGACTACAAGATCGTCTACGACCCGACGCAGTTCGTGCGCTCGAGCATCAAGGCGGTGGTGCATACGCTGCTCGAGGCGATCGCGCTCGTCGTGATCGTCGTGATCATCTTCCTGCAGACCTGGCGCGCGTCGATCATTCCGCTGATCGCGGTGCCGGTGTCGATCATCGGCACGTTCTCGCTGCTGCTGTTGTTCGGCTATTCGATCAATGCGCTGTCGCTGTTCGGGATGGTGCTCGCGATCGGGATCGTGGTGGACGATGCGATCGTCGTGGTCGAGAACGTCGAACGGAACATCGAGAGCGGGCTGTCCGCGCGCGCCGCCACGTACAAGGCGATGCAGGAAGTGAGCGGGCCGATCATCGCGATCGCGCTGACGCTGGTCGCCGTGTTCGTGCCGCTCGCGTTCATGTCGGGCCTGACCGGCCAGTTCTACAAGCAGTTCGCGATGACCATCGCGATCTCGACGGTGATCTCGGCGTTCAACTCGCTGACCCTGTCGCCCGCGCTGTCCGCGATCCTGCTGAAGGGCCACGGCGACAAGGAAGACTGGCTCACGCGCGTGATGAACCGCGTGCTCGGTCCGTTCTTCCGCGGCTTCAACAAGGTGTTCCATCGCGGCGCGGAGAACTATGGACGCGGCGTGCGCGGCGTGCTGTCGCGCAAGGCGGTGATGCTCGGCGTGTATCTGGTGCTGGTGGGCGCGACCGTGATGATGTCGCGGGTCGTGCCGGGCGGCTTCGTGCCCGCGCAGGACAAGGAGTACCTGATCGCGTTCGCGCAGCTGCCGAACGGCGCGTCGCTCGACCGCACCGAGAAAGTGATCCGCGAGATGGGCGCGATCGCGCTGAAGCAGGACGGCGTGGAGAGCGCGGTGTCGTTCCCGGGCCTGTCGGTGAACGGCTTCACCAACAGCTCGAGCGCGGGCATCGTGTTCGTGACGCTGAAGCCGTTCGACCAGCGGCACGGCAAGGCGCTGTCGGCCGGCGCGATCGCGGGCGCGCTGAACCAGAAGTACGGCGCCATCAAGGATTCGTTCGTCGCCGTGTTCCCGCCGCCGCCGGTGCTGGGCCTCGGTACGCTGGGCGGCTTCAAGCTGCAGGTCGAGGACCGCGGCGCGGTCGGCTACGCGCGGCTCGCCGATGCGACCAACGATTTCATCAAGCGCGCGCAGCAGGCGCCCGAACTCGGGCCGCTGTTCACCAGCTACCAGATCAACGTGCCGCAGCTGAACGTCGACCTGGACCGCGTGAAGGCGAAGCAGCTCGGCGTGAACGTGACGGATGTGTTCGACACGATGCAGATCTATCTGGGCTCGCTGTACGTGAACGACTTCAACCGCTTCGGCCGCGTGTACCAGGTGCGGGTGCAGGCGGACGCGCCGTTCCGTCAGCGCGCCGACGACATCCTGCAGCTCAAGACCCGCAACGCCGCGGGCGAGATGGTGCCGCTGTCGTCGCTGGTGACGGTGTCGCCCACCTTCGGTCCGGAAATGGTGGTGCGCTACAACGGCTACACCGCGGCGGACGTGAACGGCGGCCCGGCGCCCGGCTACTCGTCGGGGCAGGCGCAGGCGGCGGTCGAGCGGATCGCCGCGCAGACCTTGCCGCGCGGCGTGAAGTTCGAATGGACCGACCTGACCTATCAGCAGATCCTGGCGGGAGACTCCGCGTTCTGGGTGTTCCCGATCAGCGTGCTGCTGGTGTTCCTGGTGCTGGCCGCGCTGTATGAAAGCCTGACGCTGCCGCTCGCGGTGATCCTGATCGTGCCGATGAGCATTCTGTCGGCGCTGACCGGGGTGTGGCTCACGCAGGGCGACAACAACATCTTCACGCAGATCGGCTTGATGGTGCTGGTGGGGCTGTCGGCGAAGAACGCGATCCTGATCGTCGAATTCGCGCGCGAGCTGGAGCACGACGGCAAGACGCCGCTCGAGGCGGCGATCGAGGCGAGCCGGCTGCGGCTGCGGCCGATTCTGATGACGTCGATCGCGTTCATCATGGGGGTGGTGCCGCTCGTGCTGTCGACGGGCGCGGGTTCGGAAATGCGGCACGCGATGGGGATCGCGGTGTTCTTCGGGATGCTCGGCGTGACGCTGTTCGGCCTGATGCTGACACCGGTGTTTTATGTGGTGCTGCGTACGCTGGCGGGCGGCAAGATCCACGTCGCCCAGAAGGATTCGGCGGGCTACGCGGTGCCGGCGCCGGACGCTTGAGGATATGACGATGAACAACATGATGACCATCAAAGGCACGGCCCGCTTCGCGAAGATCGCGGCGGCGAGCACCCTGCTCGTCACGCTGCTCGCCGCGTGCGCGGTCGGGCCGGACTACAAGCGGCCGGACGTCACGACGCCCGCCGCGTTCAAGGAAGCGCCGACGCTCGCCGCCGGCGAACAGGCGGGTAGCTGGAAAACCGCCGAGCCCGCCGACGCTTTGCATCGCGGCGAGTGGTGGAAGGTGTTCAACGATCCGGTGCTCGACGGGCTCGAACAGCAGGCGCTCGACGCCAACCAAAACCTGAAGGCGGCGGCCGCGCGCGTCGAGGAAGCACGCGCGGCGACCCGCGCGGCGCGCTCGTCGTGGTTCCCGCAGATCGGCGCGGGCTTCGGCCCGACGCGGGAAGGGCTCTCGTCGGCGTCGCAGTTCCAGCCGCAGGGGACCGGCCCGACCAACGCGACGCTGTGGCGCGCGCAGGGCTCGGTGTCGTACGAGGCGGATCTGTTCGGCCGCGTGAGCCGCAACGTCGAGGCGTCGCGCGCCGACACCGCGCAGAGCGAAGCGCTGTTCCGTTCGGTGCAGCTTGCGCTGCAGGCGGACGTCGCGCAGAACTACTTCGAGCTGCGGCAGCTCGATTCGGATCAGGATCTGTACCGGCGCACGGTGGATCTGCGTCAGGAAGCGTTGAAGCTCGCGCAGCGGCGCTTCACCGAGGGCGACATCGGCGAGCTGGACGTGTCGCGGGCGAAGAACGAGTTGGCCACCGCGCAGGCCGACGCGGTCGGCGTCGCGCGGCGGCGCGCCGCGTCCGAGCATGCGCTCGCGATCCTGCTCGGCAAGGCGCCGGCCGATTTCGGGTTCAAGGAAACGCCGATCGTGCCGGTGACGGTGAGGGTGCCGCCGGGTCTGCCGTCCGCGCTGCTGGAGCGCCGCCCGGACGTCTCGGCGGCGGAGCGGGCGATGGCGGCGGCGAACGCGCGGGTCGGTCTCGCGAAGTCCGCGTACTTCCCGAAGCTCGATATCACGGGCGCGTTCGGCTATGAGGCGTCGACGCTCGGCAGCCTGTTCATGTGGTCGAGCCGGACCTTCCTGCTCGGGCCGTTCGCGGGCACGGCGCTCACGCTGCCGCTGTTCGACGGCGGCCGCCGCAGCGCGGGCGTGCAGCAGGCGCGCGCGCAGTACGACGAGCAGGTGGCGAACTATCGCCAGCAGGTGCTGGTGGCGTTCCGCGAGGTCGAGGACAACCTGGCCGATCTGCGTCTGCTCGACGATCAGATTCGTGCGCAGGACGACGCGGTCAACGCGTCGCGCCGCGCCGCGAAGCTGTCGCGCACGCAGTATCAGGAAGGGCAGGTTAGTTATCTCGATGTGATCGATAGCGAGCGGTCGGTGTTGGTGTCGCAGTTGCAGGCGAATCAGTTGACCGGGACGCAGGCGGTGTCGACCGTGAACCTGATCCGCGCGTTGGGTGGCGGTTGGGGCGATGCGCCGCAGGCGGTCGGCAGCGGCACGCCGGCGCAGGGGGAGCGGGTCGCGCAACGTTGAGGCGGGCGGTGTCGGGTTGAGCCGGGGAAGGGGCGCACGTAGGTCGTGCGCCCCTTTTTTCTTCGATGCTTTCGGGGGGCAGCTGGGGTCTATCGGCCAACGAGCGGCCGACCGTGAGCGTCTGCTATTGCATTTTCACGGGCAAGTTGCGCTCGCCTTCAACGCACTGACTGCGAGAATGTCCGATTCCCGGTACTTTCCCTCGGCCTATCCAACTTCCGCTTCGGATCGGCTGCGGCCAACCACGCCCGATCATGGTTGGCCGCAACCCGAACAAATATATCCCGCTCTCCGAAAATCTCAGCTGAATGTCCCGCGCCAACCAATCACCGAATCGCCCCCGCGATAGTCGTCACGATCCGGCTCGCCTGCTGCACGATCGTATCCCGATACGATTCGAACAAACTGTCGGTGAGTTTCGCGTTGTCGCCGTTCGAGAAGTAGGTCATCACCGGCACGTGCAGGTGACCCGCGAAGATCGAGCGCTGCGGATTGAGCGTATCGCGCAGCAGCGTGTTGCGATAGCCGCTTTCGTTCGACAGGTAATTGCCGCCCCCGCCTTCATACGCACACGACGTTGCCGCGGGCGGCACCGGCGCGGACGTCGGCGGATAGGGCTGCGTCTCCGTGTCGTCGTTGAACGACGTGACCGACGCCGTGCCGCAATCCGCGAAATCCGAATGGTTCGTATGCCAGATCACGCCATAGCCGCCCGGCTTCGACGCGCCGGGGACCGTGACGGCCGCGCCCGAATTGCCCGCGATGATGCTCGCGACCGGCAGCGTGGTGGTCGTGTACTGGGCGGGCTGATCGCGCTGCCAGGGTTGCGGATCGTAGCCGAGCACGTCGTCGGGCGGGTAGATGTCGGCATCCTGCATCGCCGGCAGCATCGGATCGCCGAACGGATCGCCGATCGTCGTGCCGAGGTTGTCCGCGAACGCCGCCGCGTGATAGCGGCCGTGCCAGTTCTCGATCCAGAATGCGCCGGGGCCGCCCTGGCTCATCGTGATCGACGCGTCGACCCGCTCGTTGCCGATGAAGAACGGCGCGAGCGTGTGCTCCTGCATGCCCTTGCGGAACGGGTTGTAGTTCACCGGCAGCAGATAGGTCTGAATGACCGCGGTCGAACCGTCCGCGAGCGCGATCCGCCGGTTGGCGAGCGCCAGCGCGATCGCGCCCGACGGATTGCCGATCCGGATGTTGGTCGACGCGCGCGCGGCGCCGGGCGTGCCGAGCGTGAACGGATCGAAGCCGCTGATCACGATCCGCCTCACGCCCGGACCGGCCGGGAACTGCAGCGCGTACTGGCCGCGCGATGCCCGTTCGAGCACCCACTGGAGCTGGGCGCGCTCGAGCGACGTGAGCGTCGCCTGGGGCACCCACTGCCGCAACGCCTGCGTCATCTTCAGGCGTGCCCAGTACAGCATCCGGTCGTCGCTTTGCGGCAGCGTGCCGGACACCTTGCGTCCCTGCACGCGGTCGACCGCCGCGTTCCAGAGCGTTTCGCCCGCGATCTTCACCGTGCGCACCGCATCGGCGAACGACTTGATCGCACCGTCCGTGCAGAGCTGCGTCGCGAAGTTCGGCCCGAAGCGGTCGAAACCCGACGCGGCGAGGATCTGATCCGCGAACGGCGTGCTCACGCCCGGCAGCGTGTTGACGAGCCGCTGCTCCTCGTAGGACAGCGCGATGCCGGTGTTCATGCAGCCCGCGTAGGCCGCGCGCGTCGGCGCGGGCGGGTTCGTCGCGCCGGCCGGCGGGATCAGCGCGGCCGGCGGGTCGAGCGGCGCGCTGGCGGGCGTGGCGGGTGAAGCCGGTGTCGCGGCGGGGGTGGTCGGCGCGGTCTGCGCGGTGACGGCGGCGGGCGAGCTGGTGTCGCCGCCGCATCCGTTCAGCAGCAGGGCGGCGACGTAGGCGGCGGTGGCGAGCGGGAGGCGGTTCATCCGTTGGTCCTCCCGGCGGACGCGCCGGCGGGCGCCGATTGCGCCGGACGCGCCGGCAGCCGCCGCGTGCAGTCGCCGTCGAAGTACGGTCCGTCGACGCGCTGCCACGCCGGGTTGGGCGCGGTGGGCGCGCACGCGGTCTGGCTGCCGTCGCGCCAGGTGTAGTACGCGCCGTCGTATTGGGCGAACGCCGTTGTGCTGGCGACGGCGAGCGCGGCTAGCATCAGCTTGTGTTTCGACATGGAACCCCCTATGAACGATCGTCTGCCGGGTGCGGTGCCGCCTGCGTCGCGTGTCCCGCCGCGCCCCGGCTATGGATGTTCCGTGCCGGTCGCGCGGAACCCGTTCATTTGTAATGGAAGGGGGGAAGGCCGGTCTAACAAGAAAAATAAATCCGCCGGACAAGAAAATCGCATGCGCGGGTGCAGCATGTTTCGTTATCGAAACTAAACGCGCAGGTCGCGCCGGCACGCGAGCCGCTCCTGATAGCGGTGCGTCGATTCGAGCGCGAGCGCGACGAGCCGCTCGGACCAGTCGGCGCCCGCGCGCCACGCGATCACGAACGGCATCGGCGGCGGCGTGTCGCGCACGTCGAGGATACGCAGCGCATCCCGGTCGAGCAGATCCGGCACGAAGGCCGCCGGCATCGCGGCAATGCCGAATCCGGCCTGCGTGAGCCGGATCATCGCTGTGACGGAATTCACGCAGCACACCTTCGCGTCGCCGATGCCGTGCGACTGCATCAGCCGCAGCAGATCCTGGTGAGGGCGGGAATGGCGGGAGAACGTGATGAGCCGCGCGTGCCCGAGCGTGCGCAGGGTGTCGCCCGCGTGCCGGCGGGTCAACTCCGGCGTGGCGATCCAGCCGAGCGGCAGCGTCATCAGTTCGAGGCTGCGGATCGTCTCGTCGCGCAGCATGTCGGTCTGGATCACGATGTCGAGCATGCCGCGGCGCAGCTTCTCGTTGAGATTGAGCGCCGTGTCCGACACGATCTCGATGTCGAGGTTGGGATAGCGCGACGCGACGTCGGTGACGAAGTCGATGAACCACGAATGGATCGCGCTTTCCATCGCCCCCATGCGGATGTTGCCGAACGCCAGCGTGTCGTCGCGCAGCGACGCGCGCAGTTGCGCGATCGATGTGCTGACCTGTTCGGCGTGCTTCAGCACGCGCTCGCCCGCCTGCGTGAGCGCGATCCCCTTCGGGTCGCGCGTGAACAGCTTCGTGCCGAGATCGTCCTCGAGCGCGGAGATGCGGCTCGATACCGCCGCCTGCGTGGTGTTGAGCTTGTCGGCCGCCAGGCTGAAACTGCGCAGCGTGGCGACCCATATGAAGGTTTCCAGGAATCTCAGGTTCACTTCGTCTCTCTCGCGGCCGCGCGGTTCGCCGCCGGACGGCGTTTGTCGACGCGTCGCGGCGTCGGGTGGTGGGGACGGGCCGGTGCGTCCGGCTTCGATGGTACTGCGCGCGGCGGGCGCCGGCGACGGCCGCGCGCGTCGCGCAAGCCGGGCACCCCCGCGAATCCCGATGAAATCGCGGTGCTTCCCGGTCATTCGCGACTCGATGTTGCGAATGACGGCGGCGCATGCGCGTTTTCCCGTCGGCGATATCCCGAATGAACGCCTGTCGCCGATGCCCATCGCGGCCGCTTGCATGCCGGCAGACAGCTGGACGTAGGTCCGATCCGGGTGCCGGGTCCGACGTTCGTTTCAGGCGACTCCGCGCGATCTAGGACGTCTCGGGGTCATCGTCCCATTTACTTCTCCCGATCCAAAAATAATATTCAGATCGACGTATCCGGGGTACGTCGAGTCGATCCCTTCAACGGGACCGGGGGCCGGTTTTTTCCGGCGACATTCGATCTGCATGATTTGACGGACGGGGGTAAATCATGGCAACGCGAAGGCAGTTCCTATTGACCGTGAGCGCGGTCGGGGCGTCACGGATGCTGACCGCCTGCGGCGGCGACGGTCAGCCGAGTGTTTCATCCAATGCCGCTTCGACGGCCGCGGTGGACGACAGCCTGAGACGGCAGGCGGCAGCGGCGTCGGCATCGCTGCCGTTCTACGGCATCAATGCGCACCTGACATACGACTACGCGCCGGTGCCGGCGTGGACGACGTCGACCTACGTCAGCACGTTCAAGAATCTCGGCGTGCAGTGGGTGCGCACCAACGTCGCCGATCCGACGGCGGCGTCGGCGCTGGTGCCGTTCCTGAAGCTGTTCGCCGCGAACGGCATCGCGCCGCTGGTCGTCATCGACATGGGCGTCGACGTTACCCAGTCCTATGCGGCCAACTACAGCGCCGCGTGGACGCTCGGCAGCGGCATTGCCCGGGCGTTGAACGGATACTGCAGCTACTTCGAATGCGGCAATGAAGTCGACATCACCTGCCGGGTCGATTATCCGGGATGGACCACGCCGAATCCGGTCGACGGGAAGCCCGTCGACGGGTCCGTTCCGACCGACTACGTTCCCGCCGCGATCGAGGCGATGCGCGGCTGGACGGCAGGCATGAGCACGGGGATCAAGACGGTGATACCGGCCGCGAAATGCGGCTACGCATCGGGGGTCGCGTACAGCTACGTCGTCGCGGACATGCTGTACAACGGCAAGGACATCGCCGGCGCGACGACGCAGCCGCCGATCGCGCTCGATTTCATGGGCGTGCACTGGTATGCCGGCGAGAACGACGTCCTCGCGGCCGGGCCGTCGACGCACACGAACCAGTTCGTGAACGTGCTGCAGCAGCTGAACGTCGTGATGCCCGGCAAGCCGCTCATCGTGTCCGAGTTCGGCACCTGGGATACCGCGGCGAACCAGGCGCAATACCTGACGAGCCAGTTCGACGTATGGCGGACCCACCGGACCCAGTACAACATCGCCGCCGCGTCTTTCTATGCGCTGTTTCCGAACCCGGCCGACCAGGGCGAAACGCTCGCGATGAACTGGGGGATCATGCAGGCCGACGGCACGACGAAGAAAGCCGCGTACGCGGCTTACCGGAGCTACACGTCGGCGCATCCGGCGTAGCCGTCGCGCACGGCGGCGCTCGGGGGGCGCACGGATCGGCGAGCCTTCGCCGCAGGGACGGCGGGCAGACCGGCGCGGGCCGGATGAGCGATACGGGGCGGAGCGCGGAAGAGCGCATCCGGCTCATCCGGCGAACCTGCGCGGGCGGGCGTGCCGAAATCGTCTTCGCGCGCATGGATGCCGCGCGTCACCGCCGATAGCGGCCGCTGGCCGTAGGACGTATGCACGTAGGCGATCACCTTGCCGCCCGCCGCGCGCAGCGCCGCCACCGCCGCCGTGTAGGCCGGATCGGCCGCGCTGCCGGGGCCGCTGTCCGGATTGAGGATCGCGGTCAGCCGGACGGACGGCGCGTTGGCGGCGAAGGTGCGCGAGGCCGTGGCGCCGGCGCCTGACGGATAGCAGTACGCGGGCACGACGAGATCGGCGGCCCGGGCGATGCCGCACGCGCAGAGCGCGGCCGCCAGCAACGGGCGCCATCGCGAGGCGGCCCGGTCCGCGCGGCGCCGTGGTGCGCGTGCATCGCGCCCGGGGGGATCGATCGGGGCCGCGCGGGCAAGCCGTACAGCCGTCGCATGAGTCGACTCGTTCATGTGGACCTCATTGATTCGGCGGGTCGCCGGACCCGGAAATCGAATGGCACAACGAACAGACAGGCGATGCCGGCGCGGGGGCGCCGATGCGAGAGAAATAGCCGTTTTTCCCGGGCGGAACAATGGGGGCGAGCGCGCCGCCGCGCGGTCGCGGGTCGAGCGGTGCGCGCCGTGCCGCTATATCGCGCGCCGCGATTTACTTTGCAAAATCGCTTCGTAGACCGCCGCCGCCGCGCGGTCCTATCATCGACCGGAACCCTTTCCCTCGCGACGCCGCATCGATGCGCCACGCGCATCGCGGCCGCGGTCATCCTCCGGCATCGTTCATTCCTGAAGAGAGTGCTTCCCATGCGGCATCGTTTTTCCCTGGCGGACCCTGTCCGGCGCGCCGCGCGCGCGATCGCGGCCGCGCTGCTCGGCATGGCGCTCGTCGCGCCGGCCGCGCACGCCGACCCCGCGCCGCTCAAGGTCGGCATCGCCACGAGTCCGCAGATCGACGCGCTGAAGATCGCCGCGAAGGAAGCGAAGGCGCAGGGCCTCGACGTGAAGATCATCGAGTTCACCGATTGGAATACGCCGAACGCGGCGCTCGCGAACAAGGACATCGACGTCAATTACTTCCAGCACCTCCCGTTCCTCGAGAACGCGAAACGGCAGGGCGGCTACGACTTCGTCGCAATCGCGCCCGGCACGATCATGAAGATCGGCCTCTACTCGAAGAAGGTGAAGCGCTTCGATCAACTGAAGGACGGCGCGACGGTCGCGATCGCGAACGACCCCGTCAACGGCGGGCGCGGGCTGTTGCTGCTGCAGCGCGCCGGGCTCATCACGCTGAAGCCGGGCGCCGACTACCGCGCGACGACGCTCGACATCGTCGCGAATCCGAAGCATCTGAAGATAGTGCAGCTCGAAGCGTCGCAGCTCGCGCGCTCGCTCGACGACGTCGATCTCGCGCAGGGCTACCCGAGCTTCATCAAGCTGGCCGGCACCACCGATCCGAACAGCGCGCTGCTGTTCGACGGCACCGAGAACAAGAATTTCGCGATCCAGTGGGTGGTGCGCCCGGACAGCGCGAACGATCCGCGCATCCGCAAGTTCATCGCGATCTACCAGCAGTCGCCGGCGGTGCGCCGGGCGCTCGACCAGGCGTTCGGCACGCTGTACGCCGTCACCTGGTAACGGAGGCGGCGATGGCGAACAAGCAGATCCTGCTCAACGCGTTCAACATGAATTGCGTCGGCCACATCAATCATGGACTGTGGGCGCATCCGCGCGACCGTTCCGCGCATTACACCGATCTCGACTACTGGGCCGATCTCGCGCGCACGCTGGAGCGCGGCAAGTTCGACGGGATCTTTCTGGCCGACATCGTCGGCGTGTACGACGTGTTCCAGGGCAGCGCGGACACGGCGCTGCGCGAATCGGTGCAGGTGCCGGTCAACGATCCGCTGCTGCTCGTGCCGGCGATGGCGCAGGTCACGCGGCACCTCGGCTTCGGCGTGACCGCGAACCTGACCTACGAGCCGCCCTACCTGTTCGCGCGGCGGATGTCGACGCTCGATCACCTGACCAAGGGGCGGGTCGGCTGGAACATCGTCACCGGCTATCTCGACAGCGCGGCGCGCGGCATGGGCCTCGCGCAGCAGATCGCGCACGACGACCGCTACGAGCGCGCCGACGACTACATGGACGTCGTCTACAAGCTGTGGGAGCAGAGCTGGGACGACGACGCGGTGATTCGCGACGCGCAGGCGCGCGTGTTCGCGCAGCCCGGCAAGGTGCGGCGCGTGCGGCATGACGGTCCGTACTACTCGGTCGATGCGATCCATCTGAGCGAGCCGTCGCCGCAGCGCACGCCGGTGCTGTACCAGGCGGGCTCGTCGGCGCGCGGCGTCGAGTTCGCGGCGAAGCATGCCGAGTGCGTGTTCGTGAACGGCCAGAGCAAGGCGGCCGCGCGCGCGGCGGTCACCGACATCCGCGCGGCGGCGGCGCGCATCGGCCGCGATCCGGCGTCGATCAGGATCTTCGCGGGCATCACGGTCGTCACGGCCGAGACCGAGCGTCTCGCGCGCGAGAAATTCGACGAGTACCGGCGCTACGCGAATCCGGAGGCGGGACTCGCGCACTTCGCCAGCTCCACCGGCATCGACTTCTCGCGCTACGGTCTCGACGACCCGATCTCGTATGTGAAGACCGATTCGATCCAGTCGGCAGTCGATGCGATCTCGAAGAAGAGTACGACGGGCGCGTGGACGGTCCGGCGCATGCTCGAACAGATGTCGCTCGGCGGTCGCTATCACCCGGTGGTCGGGTCGCCCTCGCAGGTCGCCGACGAACTGGCCGCGTGGATCGACGAAACAGGCATCGACGGCTTCAACCTCACGCGGACGGTGATGCCCGAATCGTTCGAGGATTTTGTCGACTGGGTGGTCCCGGAACTGCAGAACCGGGGGCGCTACAAGGAGGACTACGCGTCCGAACCGACCTTGCGCGGCAAGTTGTTCGGCGCGGGCGGGCGGCTGCCCGCGCGGCACGCGGGCGCGCTGCACCGGCCGGCGGCCGCGATCCAGGCTTGACGTGCGGCGAGGCGATCCGATGGCGCAATGGCTTGATTCTCCCGGTTTCATCGAGCGTTCGGCGGCGGCCGGCGCGGCCGCCGGCCTCGGCGATCGCGCGGCGCTGCCGAGCGCGTCGGCCGTATCGTTCGAGCAGGCGGGCAAGACGTTCGGCGGCCCGCACGGGCCTAGCGTCGCGTTGCGCGACGTGACGCTCGACGTCGCGCGCGGCGAGGTGTTCGGCATCATCGGCCGCAGCGGCGCGGGCAAGTCGACGCTGCTGCGGCTCATCAACGGGCTGGAAACGCCGTCGTCGGGCAGGGTGCGCGTGAACGGCGCGGACGTCGGCGCGCTCGAACGCGGCGCGCTCGTGGCGCTGCGCCGCCGCACTGGCATGGTGTTCCAGCATTTCAACCTGCTGTCGGCGAAGACGGTGGGCGAGAACATCGGCCTGCCGCTGAAGATCGCGGGCGTGCGCAAGGCGGAACGCGCGCGCAGGGTCGCGGCGCAGCTGGAACTGGTCGGGCTGACCGGGAAGCGCGACGCGTATCCGGCCAGCCTGTCCGGCGGGCAGAAGCAGCGGGTCGGCATTGCGCGCGCGCTGGTCCACGATCCCGACATCCTGCTGTGCGACGAAGCGACGTCCGCGCTCGATCCGGAAACCACGCAGTCGATTCTGGCGCTGCTGGCGGACATCAACCGGCGCCTCGGGCTGACGATCGTCTTGATCACGCACGAGATGGAAGTGATCCGCGCGGTGTGCGATACGGTCGCGGTGATCGAGCACGGCGAGGTGGTCGAGACCGGGCCGGTATGGCGCGTGTTCGGCGAGCCCGGGCACGGCGCGACGCGCGCGCTGCTGCGCACGCTCGTGCGCGATTTGCCCGCCGATCTCGCGGCGCGGGTGCGGCCGTTGCCGGAGCCGGCGTCGCTGCCCGCCGGCGCGCAGCTGCTGCTGGAGGTGCGTTATACCGGCGCGGAAGCGGGCGAGCCGGATCTCGGCGCGCTGACGGCGGCGCTCGGCGCGGCGGCGGGCGTCGCCGTGCGTTTCGTGCATGGCGGGCTCGACCGGATTCAGGGGCGCTCGCAAGGGCGGCTCGTGCTCGCGGCGTCGCTTGCCGCGCGCGACGCCGCATCGCCCGAGCGGATCGCCGCGCTGCTGGACGGCGCGCGGCGGCATGCCGGCCGCGTGGAGGTGCTGGGCTATGTTTGAACTGTGGCTGCCCGAACTGGCCGACGCGATCCGCGACACGGTGTGGATGGTTGCCGCGTCCGCGACGGCCGCCGCGCTGATCGGCGTGCCCCTCGCCCTCGTGCTCGTCACGACCGCGCCGGGCGGCATCTACGAACGGCGCGGACTGAATGCGCCGCTCGGCGCGCTGGTCAACGCGTTCCGCTCGACCCCGTTCATCATCCTGCTGGTCGCGCTGCTGCCGTTGACGCGATGCCTGATCGGCACGACGATCGGCGTGTGGGCGGCGATCGTGCCGCTGTCGATCGCCGCGATTCCGTTCTTCGCGCGCATCGCCGAAGTGAGCCTGCGCGAAGTCGATCGCGGGCTGATCGAGGCGGCCCAGGCGATGGGTGCCGAACGCCGTCACATCGTCCGGCACGTGCTGTTGCCGGAGGCGTTGCCCGGCATGCTGGGCGGCTTCACGATCACGGTGGTCGCGCTGATCGGCTCGACCGCGATGGCGGGCGCGGTGGGCGCGGGCGGGCTCGGCGATCTGGCGATCCGCTACGGCTACCAGCGTTTCGACACGACGGTGATGGCCACCGTGATCGCGATCCTGATCGTGCTCGTGAGCGCCGTGCAGTTCACGGGCGACCGTCTGGTGCGGCGCCTGATCCGGCGAACCTGAGTGTCGGTGCCGCGCCGGCAACGCAACACGACGCGGTGCGATGACGGTTGATCTCGAGACGGGCGAAATGCGGCGTTTGCCGCGCGAAGCGCAGCGTGTCGGGCGCGTGCGGCGGCATGCGTGCGCGTTCCTGGAAAAGCTCACCGTTGCGCGCCGCCGGGGGCCTGCCCGGGCGACGCCACGAGAGGAGCGTCGCGCGGCCGGTCGAGCGTGCGGTCGGCCGGCGTTGCGATCCGTCGCGATCGGACGATTTTCAACAACGGGCGGAACGGGATGCCGAGGCATTCACCGAGCCGCCGAACCCTGGGCGCGGCGGTCGCATCGGCAGCCGCGTCCGCTACGCTGGAGAACGCCGCATGAACGATCCACGCGCGCCGGCCGCGCTGACGGCCGATGTCGATTCCCCGGCGCCGCCGCGCACGCTGGCGGCGCTGCTCGATGCGCTGCGCGCGAGCGCGCCGCAGCGCGATCGCGCGGGCGGCCACGCCGAGCAGGAAAAAAGCTGGATCGCCGGCGCGGGCCTGCTGACGCTCGCCGTGCCGCGCGCGTACGGCGGCCAGGAGGTCGGCTGGCCGGCGATCTATCACGCGATCCGTGCGATTGCGCGAGTCGATAGCGCGCTCGCGCATCTGCTGGGCTTCCAGTGCCTGCAGATCGTGAGCGTCGACGTGTGGGGCAGCGACGCGCAGCGCGAACGCTATCTGCGCGGCACGGTCGAGCACGGATGGTGGTGGGGCAATGCGGTGAACCCGCTCGATGCCCGTCTGATTGCGCGGGCGACGCCGGACGGCGGCTACCGGCTCGACGGCGTGAAGGGGTTCTGTTCCGGCACGCGCGGATCGCAGCGGATGACGGTATCCGCGCACGATCCCGAGACCGGCAAGCCGGTGTTCGCGGTCGTGCCGACCGCGCGCGCGGGGATCACCGTGCACGACGACTGGGACCCGATCGGCCAGCGGCAGACCGACAGCGGCAGCGTGTCGTTCGACGGCGTGCGGCTCGAACCGGACGAGGTGCTGCATCGCTCGGCCCAGCCGCCGACGCCGCGTGCGACGCTGCGCACGCTGGTGTCGCAGCTGGTGCTCACGAATCTGTTCGTCGGCATCGCGCAAGGCGCGCTGGCGGAAGCGCGGGGCTATGTGAACCGGCATGGCCGGCCGTGGGTGCATTCGGGTGTCGCGAACGCGGCGGACGATCCGTACACGTTGCAGCGCTTCGGCGAAATGCGCGTGCAGGCGATCGCGGCCGAAGCGCTGGCCGATCGCGCGGCGCGCGCGCTGCAGGGCGCGTGGACGCTGCACGACGCACTGACGGCCGACGCGCGCGCCGAGGTCGCGCTCGCGGTGTCCGAGGCGAAGATCGTCGCGCAGCGCGCGGCGCTCGACGTCAGCGAGGCGCTGTTCGATGCGTGCGGCGCACGCGCGACGGCCGCATCGCTCGGACTCGATCGCTTCTGGCGCAATGCGCGCACGCATACGCTGCACGATCCGCTCGACTATCGGTTGCGCGATGTGGGGCGGTATGCGTTGACGGGCGTGCTGCCGGAGGCGTCGTTGTATACCTGAGGCGACGGCAGCGTTTGCCGGCCGGCTGCGGCCCGCAACGGTCCCGCTCCCGCCGGGTACGGCACGACGTGGCCGGCTGAGCGCCTGCCTCCGCGCCGTACCGCGTTAGAGCCTGATCGCATTGATTTCCCGCACGATATCGGCCTCGTGCTCGATGATGAAAGTTTCGTGCGCGCTCCGGTCGAAGATGATCTGGCGGCGCGTCGGCACCGCCTTCGCGAGGCGCTCCATGTCGAGCAGACGGTAATGGCGCAGCACGCGGATCATCGTGACGAGGTCCGCGGCCGTTTGCGGATCCGGCCGCGCGGGCAGCCACGGATAGAGATCGGGCGCGTCGTGCGGCAGCGCGGCGATCACGAGCGCGGGCGCGTGGACGGCCGTGTAGTCCGGCGAGAAGGCGTGCGCGGTGTTCTGGAATGTCTCGAACACGATCGGCGGCGTATTCAATGACAGCCGTCCGTCGGGACCGACCGCGAGCATGTCGCGCAGGTTCGCTTCCTGCGGCGCGGACCAGCTCTTGGTCGTGCGCCGCGCGTAGGCAATGGCCGCGGAGATCGACGCGCGATCGGCATCGGTGGGGTCGGGCTGCCGGAACGCCGGATTGTTGTCGGGCAGCCCGGGAATCACGGGGTCCGGCAGGGTGTAGTCGAAGCTTGTGTCGAGATACGCGAGCCCCCGCACCCGGTCCGGATGGAGGCCCGCGAACCGCGTCAGTTCGTTGCCGGCGATCGAGTGCCCGGCCAGCACCATGCGCGACACGTTCAGCGCATCCAGGACGGTCTTCAGATCCTGTACGAGCGTATCGGTGTCGTAACGGTGCGTGGCGTCCGGCAGCGGCTTGCCGGACTGTCCGAAGCCGCGCCGGCTGACGGCCAGCACCCGCCAGCGCGATGCGAGCGCGGCGGCCATGCCGTCGAAGTAGAACGCATTCGAACCGAGCCCGCCCAGCAGCACGATGACGTCGCGGTTGCCCGTTCGGCCCCAATCGCGGACATGCAGCGAAACATCGGGCGCCACGGCCACCTGGCGGTCCGCCACGGGCGCGGCCGGATGGGCCGGCGCGTCGTCGCGGCAAGCGGCGAGTCCGCCGAGCGCCAGCACCGGCGGCAGGGCGGCGAGCGCGCCCAGCAAGCGGCGGCGCGAGGGGTGGGGATAAACCGGATCGGCCATGTCGGACACCTCGTGGAGGGGGAGCGGTGAGCCGCTATCTTGTCCAACTTCGACGATTGCGTTTGAGCGATTTGGCGGGATTCGGCCGTGCGCCGCATCGTGGCGAACCATCCGCACACATTCGATACATATGCGGACATTTGGAGACCCCGTCAGGCTGCCGGCGTGGCAGCGCGCGCTTCAAGTGAGCTGCTTTTCGAACCAGTGATGCGCATACGGCTCGGCGCTGAACGCATCGACCTCGGCATAACCGCATTGCCGATAGAGGGCGATGGCTTCGCGCAGCGACCGGTTCGTTTCCAGCCGGATCGCGCGAGCGCCCATTTGCCGCGCTTGGGTTTCCGCTTCCGCGATCAGGCGACGCCCCACGCCGAGACCGCGCGCCTCCGGGCCGACCCACATCCGCTTGAGTTCGGCCGGCGCGTGCGCATGGAACTTGAGCGCGACGCAGCCGAGCGCATGGCCGCGGAGCCGCGCCACGATCAGCGCGCCTTCCGGCGGCGTCAACTCGCGGGGATCCGCGGACAGGCTGAGCGACGGATCGAAGCCCGCGTCGAAGCGGGCGTCGAGCTCCGCGAAGTACTGCTCGAAACAGTGCCGCGCATCGTCGCTGCCCGGATCCTCGACGGCGAAGCGGATCATCGCCGGCTGCAGCAGCCGCTCCACTTCCGACATCGCGGCAACCAGCTGCGCGCGTCGTTCGGGATTCAAGGGATCGAGCACCCGCTGGGCAACGGCATCCGACCGCCTTTCGAGTTCCGCGTATTCCGCGCGGCCGGCTTCGGTCAGGCTGGCGCGGCGCACTCTGCGATCGTCCGGCAGCGCCTCGACGGCCACGAGCCCCTGCTGGTCGAGCGATGCGAGCGAGCGGCTGAGATAGCCCGAATCCAGACCGAGGCGGGCGCGTAGCGTCCGGAGCGTGGCGCCCTCCGCGCCGATCTCCCACAACAGGCGGGATTCGCCCATCGGGCGGCCGCGGCCGAGAAAGCTGTCGTCCATCGCGCCGATGCTTTCGGCCACGATCCGGTTGAAGCGGCGAATTTGCCGAATGTCGGTCGAGTTCATTCGTCTGACTTTAGTCAGACATTGGAGGAGCGTCAAGATCGTGCGCGTGGAAGCGCGGTCGCGGCGCGAGGCCCGGCTGTTTCGATGCGTCGGCGGGAATCTTTCCGCTCAGTACATTCCGACACGCGCCTGCCATTTCCCTGCAAGACTATTTCACTGCATGACAGCAAGTCGGCTGCATGCGGGCCGCATGATCCGACCGCCGGCGGCGCGCGCGCCATGCCGCTTCTCGTTGCTTAACCCATACAGCATTCGCTGCGCGTCGGACTCGGCCCCGAGCCTGTCCCGGACCGGCGCGAAAGCGATATGCACATCCGCTTGAGAGGGCTGGAATGGAACAATGGTCGATGCAGGGGGTATCGGCGATCACGACCCGTGATCTCAGCAGGAATCCGTCGAAGGCGCTGCGCGACGTCGGCGCGCGTCCTCTGGTCGTCTTGCGGCACCAGAGACCGGTTGCGTGCCTGGTGTCGATCGAGCAGTGGGTGGCGCTGACGAGCCGCCTCAAGGATCTGGAGCTTGCCCGCTGCCTTGCCGGCGTCGAGACCCGCGACCCGACGCCGGAGCCCGTCGCCTGAATGCCGGCCCGGCGCGGACGCTCGTTCGCGCCGGGCCGTCAATCGGCCGGGCGGCGCAGCATGCCCGCCGCGAACGATTCGAACGCCGCGACGTCCTGTCGCGGTATCCGCTCCGGCACCTCCTGCGAGCCCGCGTCCTCCATCGGCACCGGCAGGCATTCGATCAGATGCCGCGCGTTCGGGAACATCGATTTGCGCGGCGGCCGGTAGCGCAGCCGGAACAGCTTCGGCAGCATGCCGCGCGGCTTGCTCAGGTCGTCGACCTGCTGCACCGAGCCGTCGAACCAGAAGCGCGACCAGATCGCCGCCCGTCCGCCCGGCGGCGCGGCGATGAATTCCGCCAGCACCAGCAGGATGTAGGGGATGTCGTGCTGCGCGAGCGTGGGCCATGCCCACAGCTTCAGCACGTCGGCATGTTCGATCACCCGCATGAAACGCGCGATGCTGAATGTCGACGCGGTTTGCCGGATCGTGGACAGATGCCGCTGCCAATGCCGGAAGAAGTGGGCGCGCCGCTGTTGCGCGCGTGCGTTCAGCGGCGGCCCGACGCGCACGACGAGCGGGTTCGGCAGCGCGTCGTTGACGAGCGGACACTGCGCGTAGTCGCCCGCCAGATGCACGAAGCGGCGGGTGCGGGCGCGGTCGCGCAGCTGCACGACGTGCAGCCCTTCGAGACACAGCGGGCAGCGCGCCCATTGGCGGGGGCCAGGATCGGCGCGGCAATGGTCGTCCACGTGGATCAGGCGATCCTCGACCGGGTGCAGCGCATGTTCGAGCATCGGCCGTTCTTTCATGTCGGTGCCGGTCTTTTCCCGGGTTGAGGAGAAGGCGCAGGCGAGTGTAGACAATCGCCAGTCGCGACGATGAACCACGAGGTGTACGGCGGCATCTGACGCGTGCGATGTGACACGTTGATGTGCGTCGCCGTTTCCGCGAAGTGGACGCATAGCCGGTCGCGGTTTTGTCATGCGGCGGCGCCGGGCGCGGTATGCCTCGTCATCAATCGATCGCGACGATCTCCACCCAGTTCGGGTTGTCTCCCGCGCGGTGGACGCCGAGCGGCGTCAGACCGCCGTCGGCCGCGCCGATCCGGTACACGCGCAGCCGATGCGACAACTGGCCCGCCGCGATCAGGTAGCGTCCGGACGGATCGATGCCGAAGCCACGCGGATGAGGTTCCGCGGGCCACGTGCCGATGCGCGAGAGATGGCCGGTCGCCGGTTCGATCCGGTAGCCGGCGAGCGTGCTCGACCTGCGCTCGGACGCATACAGGAAGCGCCCGTCGGGCGTCATGCGCAATTCCGCGCCCCACGGACCGTCGAGCGTATCGAAGCCGTCGGGGAGGATCGACACGGTTTGCACGATGCGCTCGGCAGGGGGCGATGCGGCGTCGCCGTCGCATGCGACGACATGCAGCCCGCCGTCCAGTTCGTCGATCAGGTAGGCGAGCCGGCCGTCGGCGGAAAACACCGCATGCCGAGGGCCGGACCGCGCGGGCAATGCGACGGTTCGCGCGGCCGGCTCGCCGAGCCGTCCCGTGACGGGGTCGAAGGCGAAGCGCAGCCACGCGTCGTCGCCGAGTACCGCCGCGTAGACGTGGCGATTGTCCGGCGTGCTGACGATCGAATGCGATTTCGGCCCGGTCGCGACAACCTGACGGACGTCGCCCGCCACGCCGTCCGCGTCGATCGCATTGACCGACACGAGGCCGCCGCCGTACGACGCGGCGAACAGGAAGCGGCCGGTCCGGTCCGTCGACAGGTACGCCATGCTGTCCGGCAGCGGCGCTTCGCCGAGCCGGCGCAGCGCGCCGCTGCGGCGGTCCAGCGCGAAGCTCAGCACGCGGTACGGCGTGGAGCGCAGCGCGACGTAGAGCCGGGTGCGCTCGGGGGAGAGCGCGAGGGGCATCGCCGTGCCTTCGACGGGCACGGTGTCGACGAGCGTGAGGCCGCCCTCCGCATCGAGACGGAACACCGACAGATCGCGACTGTCCGCGTTCGACACGACAGCATGCGCGATCGCGCGGGGTGCGCCGTGCGGCGCCGACGCCGGGGCGGTAACGCTCGGTGCGCGCTTCCGGACTGAAAGGGCGCTCATTGCGGCGCCCGATGGCGCAGCGTGATGCGCTTGATGTCGCCGACGATCACGAGGTAGCTGAACACGGTGACGAGCGCGTTCAGGCCGACGAAGACCAGCGCGCTGTCGAACGAGCCGGTCGCGCCCACCAGGTAGCCGATCACGATCGGCGTGACGATGCCGGCGGTGTTGCCGAACATGTTGAACAGCCCGCCGGACAGGCCGATCGCTTCCTTCGGCGAGGTATCGGCGACCACCGCCCAGCCGAGCGAGCCGACCCCCTTGCCGAAGAACGACAGCGCCATCAGCGCGATCACGAGCGTCGCGCTGTCGACATAGTTGCAGCCGATGATCGTCATCGACAGCAGCATGCCGCCGATGATCGGCAGCTTGCGCGCCCACGTGAGCGACACGCCGCGCCGGATCATCCCGTCCGACAGCATGCCGCCGAGCAGCCCGCCGAGGAAGCCGCAGATCGCGGGCAGCGACGCCAGCATCCCCGCCGTGAGGATCGACATGCCGCGCTGCTGGACCAGGTAGATCGGAAACCAGGTGAGGAAGAAGTAAGTGAGCACGGTGATGCAGTACTGGCCGAGATAGACGCCGAGCATCATCCGGTTGGTCAGCAGCTGCTTTACGTAGAACCAGCCGCCGACCTTCGGCGCGGGTTCGCCCGCCGCGCGGCCGCGCATGTGGACGAGGCCGCCGCCCTGCTCGATGTGATCGAGCTCCGCGCGGTTCACGCCGCGATGTTCGGCGGGACTCCTGACGACGCCGAGCCACACGAACGCGAGCCCGATGCCGGCGGCGCCGAGCCACAGGTAGACGTGCTGCCAGCCGTACGCATGCGTGAGCCATGCCATCAGCGGCGTGAACAGCACGGCCGCGAAGTATTGCGCGGAGTTGAAGATCGCCGACGCGGTGCCGCGCTCCGAAGTCGGGAACCAGCTCGCGACGAGCTTCGCGTTCGCGGGGAACGCGGGCGCCTCCGCGATGCCGACCGCGAAGCGCATCGCGAACAGCATCGCGACCGCGAGCGCGGTGCCGCCGACGATGCCGATCGCGCTTTGCAGCAGCGTGAACATCGACCACAGGAAGATGCTGGCGCCGTAGACGCGGCGTGCGCCGAAGCGGTCGAGCAGCCAGCCGCTCGGCAACTGCGCGAGCACGTAGGCCCAGCCGAACGCGGAGAAGATGTAGCCCATCTGCACGGCGCCGATGCCGAACGCTTCGCGGATCGGCGTGCCCGTGATCGACAGCGTCGCGCGGTCCGCGTAGTTCAGCGTCGTGACGACGAACAGCATCAGCAGAATCCGGTAGCGCACGGCGGTGCGCTTCCCGGTGGCGGCCGGACTGGCGGCGCGGGTCATGTCCATCGCGGTTCCTGGCGGCAAGGCAGCGGGTCAGCGGTTTAAGGTAAGTCGTCGTACAACAAAGATGCGCCAGTTTAATGACCCGCACGCGCCCGGAGGAACTCGGGTTTTCCCTTTCTATGCGCGGAATATTGAGGGGTTAATTGAAATGGAGAGGGCGCTCCGCGTTGCCGGTTCGACGTTCGTCATCCGATGCTCAGCTCCGTCTAATAGTCAGTCGTCGTATCTGTTGGGCTACAATGCAGCATCGACAGGCTGATTCGAACCACGGAGTACATCCATGCAATTGACAGGTGAAATGCTGATCGGCGCCGACGCGGTGATGGGCGCGGCCGGGACGCTGCGCGCGTTCGATCCGTCGCGCGGCGAAACCATCGAGATGCCGGCGTTCGGCGTGGCCGCGCCGGCCGATGTCGAACGTGCGTGCGCGCTCGCGCAGCAGGCGTTCGATCCCTATCGCGCGCTGCCGCTCGCGGCGCGCGCGGCGTTTCTCGACACGATCGCCGACGAGATCCTGGCGCTCGGCGATGCGCTGCTCGAGCGCGCGCACGCGGAAACCGGGCTGCCGCTCGCGCGCCTGACCGGCGAGCGCGGCCGCACGGTCGGCCAGTTGCGGATGTTCGCGCGGGTCGTGCGCGACGGACGGTGGCTGGCCGCGTCGATCGATCCGGCGCAGCCGGCGCGCACGCCGCGGCCGCGTGCCGATCTGCGGCTGCGGAAGATCCCGCTCGGCCCGGCGGCCGTGTTCGGCGCGAGCAATTTTCCGCTGGCGTTCTCGGTGGCGGGCGGCGACACCGCGTCGGCGCTCGCGGCCGGCTGTCCGGTGGTCGTGAAGGCCCACGAGGCGCACCTGGGCACGTCGGAGCTGGTCGGGCGGGCGGTGCGGCGCGCGGCCGAGCGCTGCGGGATGCCGGCGGGCGTGTTCTCGCTGCTGATCGGCCCGGGGCGCGTGATCGGCGCGGCGCTCGTCGGTCATCCGGCGATCAGGGCGGTGGGGTTCACCGGTTCGCGGCAAGGCGGCCTCGCGCTGGTGAAGCTGGCGAACGCGCGGCCCGAGCCGATTCCGGTCTATGCGGAGATGAGCAGCATCAATCCGATGCTGGTGTTTCCGGCCGCGTTGCGCGCGCGCGGCGCGGCGCTCGCGCAGGGTTTCGTCGATTCGCTGACGATGGGCGTCGGCCAGTTCTGCACGAACCCCGGCCTCGTTCTCGCGCTCGACGGCCCCGATCTGGATCGCTTTGCCGAAGCCGCCGCGGCGGCGCTCGCGACGAAGGCGGCCGGCACGATGCTGACGCCGGGCATCGCGGATGCGTACCGCGACGGACGCGCGCGGCTCGCGGGCCAATCGGGCGTGCGCCAGTTCGGCGCGGGCGGCGCGGGAGAGGAGGGCTGCGCGGCGAGCGGCGCGCTGTTCGACGTGGCGGCGGAAACTTTCCTGCGGCTGCCGGCGCTCGGCGAGGAGGTTTTCGGGCCGGCGTCGCTGCTCGTGCGCTGCCGCGATCTGGGCGACATCGCGCGCGTGCTCGAAGCGCTCGAAGGCCAACTGACCGCCACGCTGCAGATCGACGCGGACGATCACGCGCTCGCGCGCGGGCTGCTGCCGGTTCTCGAACGGAAGGCGGGGCGGCTGCTCGTCAACGGCTTTCCGACCGGCGTGGAGGTGTGCGACGCGATGGTGCACGGCGGCCCGTTTCCGGCGACGTCCAATGCCGCCTTCACCTCGGTCGGCGCGACGGCGATCGAGCGCTTCCTGCGCCCGGTCTGCTATCAGGATTTTCCGGACGAACTGCTGCCCGACAGCCTGCGGGATGCGAACCCGCTCGATCTTGTCCGGCTGCGCAACGGCGCGTGGGAGTAGGCGGCGCGGCGGTACGCCGTGCGTGTGCTTCGGCGCAAGGGGCGCGCGAAAGCCGGTAGCGGCGTCGCGCGGGCGGCGCGCTGCCCTGGCAGGAAATGATGCCGGATTGGCATGGGTGCCCGCCCGGGCGCGCTTACGATGACATGCAGTTACGTCACGGCGCGGCGGCCGTCATTCTCTAGACGTTCCGCCGCGTGGGTTCCCTTGATCGCCCCATTCCGCAGAGAGGTCGGCGCCATGTCGCTTCGCATTGGTTTTCTTGTGTTTCCCCGTGTCCAGCAGCTCGATCTGTGCGGACCTTTCGACGTATTCGCCGCACTGCCCGACGCGCGGCTCCACCTGGTCTGGAAGACGCTCGACCCGCTGACGAGCAGCAGCGGGCTGGTGCTGACGCCGGATACGACGTTCGCCGATTGTCTGCCGCTCGACGTGATCTGCGTGCCGGGCGGCGAAGGCGTCGGGGCATTGATGGAGGATCCGGACGTCCTGGCGTTCATTCGTCTTCAGGCCAAGGGCGCGCGGTTCGTCACGTCGGTCTGCACCGGCTCGCTCGTGCTGGGTGCGGCGGGCCTGCTGCGCGGGCGGCGCGCGACCACGCATTGGGCGTTTCATGACTTGCTGGCGCCGCTGGGCGCGATTCCCGTCCACGACCGGGTCGTGCGCGACGGCAATCTCGTCACGGGTGGCGGCGTCACCGCCGGGATCGATTTCGCGTTGACGCTCGCGAGCGAACTGGTGGGCGCCACCGAGGCGCAGGCGATTCAGCTCGGGCTCGAATACCGGCCGGCGCCGCCGTTCGACGTGGGCGGCCCGGATGTCGCGCCGCCCGCCATCGTCGAACGGGTGCGGCAGCGGAGCGCGGCGTCGCGGGCGCGGCGCGAGCAGATCGTCGCGCGGGTGGCGGCGACGCTCTGAGCGGAACGAGCGGAACGAGCGGAACGAGCGGAACGAGCGGAACGAGCGGAACGAGCGGAACACGCGGAACACGCGGAACACGCGGAACACGCGGAACACGCGGAACACGCGGAACACGCGGAACACGCGGAACACGCGGAACACGCGGAACACGCGGAACACGCGGAACACGCGGAACACGCGGAACACGCGGAACACGCGGAACACGCGGAACACGCGGAACACGCGGAACACGCGGAACACGCGGAACACGCGGAACACGCGGAACACGCGGAACACGCGGAACACGCGGAACACGCGGAACACGCGGAACACGCGGAACACGCGGAACACGCGGAACACGCGGAACACGCGGAACACGCGGAACACGCGGAACACGCGGAACACGCGGAACACGCGGAACACGCGGAACACGCGGAACACGCGGAACACGCGGAACACGCGGAACACGCGGAACACGCGGAACACGCGGAACACGCGGAACACGCGGAACACGCGGAACACGCGGAACACGCGGAACACGCGGAACACGCGGAACACGCGGAACACGCGGAACACGCGGAACACGCGGAACACGCGGAACACGCGGAACACGCGGAACACGCGGAACACGCGGAACACGCGGAACACGCGGAACACGCGGAACACGCGGAACACGCGGAACACGCGGAACACGCGGAACACGCGGAACACGCGGAACACGCGGAACACGCGGAACACGCGGAACACGCGGAACACGCGGAACACGCGGAACACGCGGAACACGCGGAACACGCGGAACACGCGGAACACGCGGAACACGCGGAACACGCGGAACACGCGGAACACGCGGAACACGCGGAACACGCGGAACACGCGGAACACGCGGAACACGCGGAACACGCGGAACACGCGGAACACGCGGAACACGCGGAACACGCGGAACACGCGGAACACGCGGAACACGCGGAACACGCGGAACACGCGGAACACGCGGAACACGCGGAACACGCGGAACACGCGGAACACGCGGAACACGCGGAACACACGGAACGGCGGCGATCCGCATCGAGGGTTCGCCGACGTCCCCAGCCCGCGCAATCCGCCGCCGCTCACGGAAATGAAAAAAGGCGGCCGAGCCGCCTTTCCTGATTCGCCGCGCCGCGCCGCGCGGCGCGTGAATCGAATTACTGCGGTCCCATCTTCCTGATCAGCGCGTCGAGCATCGCGACTTCGTCGTCGGCCATGTCGGTGAGCGGCGCGCGCACCGGCCCCGCGTCGCGCCCGACCAGCCGCGCGCCCGCCTTCACGATGCTGACCGCGTAGCCCGCGCGCCGGTTGCGGATCTGCAGGTACGGCAGGAAGAACGTGTCGAGCAGCCGGCCGACCGTCGCGTGATCGTCGTTCGCGATCGCGTGGTAGAACTCGAGCGCCGTCTTCGGAATGAAGTTGAACACCGCCGACGAATACACCGGTACGCCGAGCGCCTTGTAGGCCGCCGCATACACTTCCGCGGTCGGCAGGCCGCCGAGATACGCGAAGCGGTCGCCGAGCCGGCGGCGGATCGTCACCATGCTCTCGATGTCGCCGACGCCGTCCTTGAAGCCGATCAGGTTCGGGCAACGGTCCGCGACGCGTTCGAGCATGTCGGCGTTGAGCTTCGAATTCGCGCGGTTGTAGACGACCACGCCGATCTCGAGCGCCCGGCACACCTCTTCGACATGCGCGGCGACGCCTTCCTGACTCGCTTCCGTCAGATAGTGCGGCATCAGCAGCACGCCGCTCGCACCCAGCCGCTCGGCTTCCCGCGCATATTCGATCGCGACGCGCGTCGGGCCGCCCGCGCCGGCGAGGATCGGCACCTTGCCCTTGCAGGTTTCCGTCGCGACGCGGATCACGTCCGAATACTCGCGCTGCGTGAGCGAGAAGAATTCGCCGGTGCCGCCGGCGGCGAACAGCGCGCTCGCGCCGTAGGGCGCGAGCCATTCGAGACGTTCCGCATAAGTCCGCGCGCGGAAGTTGCCCGCTTCGTCGAAGTCGGTCAGCGGGAACGACAGCAGACCGTGCGAAATAATCTGTTTGAGCTCTTGGGGTGAAGTCATGTCGGTATCGTCCGTATTGCGCGAGCGCTGGGTTCGTCGGGAAACGGCATGCGAGCCGGTTGTCAATGTCGTCGTATGTCATCGTACAACATGTGATCAAGCAGTGCAAGCCGCGCCTGGAATCAGCAAAATAAGGGGAAACGGTCAGGGTTGATGCGCAATGTCCATCATCGGAAATCATGTTGTATGATGACTGTCAATTGAATGAAGCCGCATACGAGGACCCGCGCCGATGACCCAAGCCCCGCTGTATATCCGTGTCCATCCCGCCGACAACGTCGCGATCGTCGTCAACGACGGCGGCCTGCGGGCGGACGCCGTGTTCGCCGACGGTCTGCGGCTGCGCGAAGGCGTGCCGCAAGGGCACAAGGTTGCGCTCGTCGATCTGGCCGAGGGCGACCCGGTGCTGCGCTACAACGTCGTGATCGGTTATGCGCGGACGGACCTGCCGCGCGGCAGCTGGGTCAACGAGCGCACGCTGCGGATGCCGGCGCCGCCCGGGCTCGACGACCTGCCGCTCGCGACGCGCGCGGCGCCCGCGCTCGCGCCGCTCGAAGGCTATACGTTCGACGGCTACCGGAACGCGGACGGCTCGGTCGGCACTCGCAACCTGCTCGCGATCACGACGACGGTGCAGTGCGTGTCGGGCGTGGTCGGGCACGCGGTGCGGCGGATCCGGCAGGAACTGCTGCCGCGCTATCCGCACGTCGACGACGTGGTGGGTCTTGAGCATACGTACGGCTGCGGCGTCGCGATCGATGCGCCCGACGCCGACGTGCCGGTCCGTACGCTGCGCAACATCAGCCTCAATCCGAACTTCGGCGGCGAGGTGATGATCGTGAGCCTCGGCTGCGAGAAACTGCAGCCGGAGCGCCTGCTGCCGCCCGGCTCGATTCCGCTCGCGGCGCCGGGCGAGGAGCACAACGGCGGCGTCGTGTGTCTGCAGGATCGCGAGCATGTCGGATTCGAATCGATGATCGCGTCGATCTTGCGGATGGCCGACACCCATCTGGAGCGCCTGAACCGGCGGCGGCGCGAGCCGTGCGCGGCGGCGGAACTGGTGGTGGGCGTGCAGTGCGGCGGCAGCGATGCGTTCTCCGGCTTGACCGCGAACCCGGCGGTCGGCTTCGCGGCGGACCTGCTGGTGCGCGCGGGCGCGACGATCATGTTCTCCGAGGTGACCGAGGTGCGCGACGGCGTCGCGCAGCTCACGGCGCGCGCGGCGACGCCCGATGTCGCGCGCGACATCATCCGCGAGATGGCGTGGTACGACCGCTACCTGCAGCGCGGACAGGTGGACCGCAGCGCGAACACCACGCCGGGCAACAAGCAGGGCGGGCTGTCGAACATCGTCGAAAAGGCGATGGGGTCGATCGTGAAATCGGGCAGTGCCCCGATCGCGGGCGTCGTGCCGCCCGGCGAGCGCGCGCGGAGCAAGGGTCTGCTGTACGCCGCGACGCCCGCCAGCGACTTCATCTGCGGCACGCTGCAACTGGCGGCGGGGATGAACCTGCACGTGTTCACGACGGGGCGCGGCACGCCTTACGGGCTTGCGCAGGTGCCGGTCATCAAGGTGGCGACGCGCAGCGATCTGGCGCGACGCTGGCACGACCTGATGGATCTCGACGCGGGCCGCATCGCGACCGGCGATGCGACGATCGAGGAGGTGGGCTGGGAACTGTTCCGGATGATGCTCGAAGTCGCGAGCGGCAGGCGGCGCACGTGGGCCGAGCAGTGGCAGCTCGCGAACGCGTTGACGCTGTTCAACCCGGCGCCCGTGACGTGAGATCGGCGTGAACGCATGAGCGCGGCTGCGGCGTGCGTCGATCCGGATTGCCGAAGCGATGGACGGTGTCGCACCTGGCCATCCGGCCTTCCGGGCGGACGCCGAAGCGGCCTTTCGTCCGGCGCGGCGGGCGGGAGGCGCCGATGGCCACGGATCGGATCCCTTGCGGCTCCGCGCATCGTATGCTTGCCTGCCATCGATGCCGATCGCCGGGACGTCGAAAGCGTTCATGGCGGTGTCGCTTCCGGCATCCACCGCGGAGAACGTGGATGGACCATCGCAGCCCATTCGCTTTCGGTGGACATCTCTTGACAGCGGATATTGAGCGCTTCATTGTTCCGCGGCAGCAGGTAGCGGCGGCGAGCCGCTGATATAAATCGAACGGGCCGCATAGATCGGCGGCCGTGATCAACTATATCGAGAGACGAACGTGTTGTTTATCGGCATGGCATGTCGCCGTCGCCTTGGCGCTTGCCTTTCCGAAGCACAAAAACTAGATGAATGCCTGATAAGCAAGGTCAATGTACAATTATAATTTTATTGCCGGAAAATCGACGGCAGTACTTAAGCAAATCATTGCAACCGTAGTTTTCGCCGCGCTTGGCGCGGCTCATATCGATAGCGTCATGGCACAAGCGAACGGCGATAAAACTCAGTCTTTCTGGATACGGAAGCTCGGCTTGATTCCGCATATCGAGGGCGGGTATTTTAAATACGAATTCGGCTCCGGCACATTACGTAAAACCGCCCATGGCGCGGAGCGAAAAGATTACTCCGGTATTTATTTCATGGTGACGCACGACAGTCCTTCGCGGTTTCATGAAATGAAATCCGATGAAATCTGGTATTACCATGCGGGGGCGCCGCTGACCATGCATGTCATCGATGAAAACGGCGAGTATCACACGACCCGCATCGGTCCTGATCCGGATCGCGGAGAGGTGCTTTCCGTGGTGATGCGGGCGGGATGGATCTTCGGATCGTCGGTCGATGCCGGAGATTATGGGCTGGTCAGTTGCCTGGTCGTGCCCGGCTACGACGATGCGGATTACAGATTGGTGACGCAGGCGGAGCTGCTGAAAACATATCCGGCACACCGGGACATCATAATGAAAATGGCGTATAGAGTACTCCCTCGGTGATGAAAATCTGAATTTCGTGCCGATTCCACGCTGATCGGGCATGAATGCAAGCGAAAGAGACGGTATTCCAGATACGGGGTGGATTTCTTTTAATCATGATCTGACACGGTTCGGATCCCGGTGAATTCGAACCTGGAAAGGTCCGTGCTATATTTGCACGCGGCGTTGCCGAATCATTGCGATCTTCCGATCGCGTCCGATGGTGTACAAAAGTGATCCAATCATGTCGATTATAAACGATACCCCGACTTGCCAGATCGAGACGATTCTGCCGAAAACCAGCGAGGCGAGCCAGTCATTCGCAAGAATAAGAGTCAATAACACGGGTGTTTCTCTCAAAATCGCAATCAGTGAATTACTCAAAGAGAATTGGATCGAAAAATTCTCGAACGAGGATGTCGCTTTGCTGGCGTACGTGAATGCGAACGACGTAAATGTGAAAAATGTGACGGGATACCGCTCGGCTTTCCCGTATGCAATCATCTATTTGTCGTCGTTATTCAGCGTGATGCTGGTCGTTGCGAATCTGCTCGGCGATAACATCACGACGTTCAAACTGTCTCCATTCATCGGATTCGATGTTGCCGTGCCGACTGCACTGGTTCTGTTTCCGCTGACTTACGGATTCGGCGCCTGCATAACGGAGACGTATGGGTTTGTCGTGAGCCGGCATGTCATCTGGGGCGCCTTTCTAGTCAACATCGTGGTGGTCGCCGTCATCATGGCCCTCGCGAAGGCCGGCTTTCTGGCCGGGAGCATTCTGGGCGTGTCGGATCAAATGGCGCGTGCATTGGTGGCTTCGGCAACGGGTTATTTTGTTGGCGAGCTTGCCAATTCGCTCGTGGTGTCGCGGCTGAAGATCATGCTCAAAGGCAGAATGCTCGTGCTTCGCTTCATCGCGGCAAATTCGGTGGGCGCGATCCTGGATAGCGTGTTGTTCTGCACGTTGCTTTTCTACGGCAGAATGCCGATCGACTGGATCGCGAGACTGATTGCAGCTCAAATTTTTGTGAAGATATCCTATGAGGTGATCTTCTCCATACTCTTTGGGCGAGTCGTTGTCTGGATCAAATCCAGGGACGGTGTGGATTACTTCGACTACAAGGTCTTTTCCGGCAAGACTAGCGCTTGACGATGATTTCTATGACTTTGCCGACGACGTCGCGCAGCTCGATTGGAAATGGCTGGCGTTTCGTCGTCGACTCTATGTCGTAACAGGTGAAGGGGTCTTTGCCGTATATCTTGGCCAATGTGCAGGGGTTGGCCGGTCTGCCGACCACGACCAGGTCACCGATATCCAGTGATTTGAAATTACCGATGATCAATATCGCGTTGCTGGGCAACGGATCGAGTCGTGCTTTCTTTTCGAGCACGATGGCGAATTGGCTGATATTGATTTTGGATGATTTAATCCAGAATTGATCCTGTCGAACCGTGAGCCTGTCCGCGGACGCGTGTTGAAGCTTGCCTTGCTCAAAGACAGGCACGAATCCCTGGTCCTCTTCCCCGAATAAAGTCGAGATCGAAACAGCAAAGAATTTCGCAAGCGCCGAGATGGTGCTCAGCCTGGGATCGATGGTTTCACCCGACAACAGTCGGCTCAACGTACCTTGGTTGAGATTGATGGCGCGCGACAATTCCGCGTCGTTGACGCCCGCTTCCTTCTGAAGGCGTCTGACCGTGTCCACAAATGTGGCGGCCAAGCTCGCAAGATCTTCTTTCTTCCTCACGTGACTGATTAGACCCCTGTTTTGTCGGACAAAATCGTTGAAAACTTTCAAGGCGAGTGCTACAGTCGATCACATACTAGGTGGCTCGAGTAGCAGGAGTAAATGGCTCGGTGCTGATGCTTGGGAGCCTTCCGACAGGTGGTCCCTCTAGCGTTTCAGAGGGCATCGTTTCAGGAACCTCTTGAGCCCCGGAAGGGGTAGATCGGTGCTGTAACACCGAACACTACGTGACCATTACGCGGCAACTGTCGAGGAATACCGGCATGGCTGGCGGCATTGTAGCGTGCGCCCTGCATGGCGCGAAATCTTTTCGCATGCGGATACGCCGCCCCGGAGGCGTGGCGAGCGAGCGGTTCGCAGCGGTGTTGCCGGTGCGCGTCGGCGACTGGGGCGGCCAAGTCCTGGCCGGCCCATCCGATGCATGCGGCTCGGAGATCGAGCGCGTGTGCGTCTCGCCGATCGATGCGTGGGGGATGCGCTGAGCAAGGGCGTTCGTTCCCGCTTGGCGATGCGATGGCGGGCTCTGCATGGTTGCAAGTTGCAGGCGAAGCGATGCCTTCCGACGCGCTCCCAGGCATCCGGCTTTCCGATGCTTGGGCCATGAAATGCGGCGCGGTGGCGCTCCGTCCCGGCACATCGCCGAGGACTCCGATCAACGATAACGTGATGGAGGGTGACGGACCGGGCGTTGAACGCGTTGGTTGCGGTCCGGGTTTCACCGGGATGTTCGATGTGCGGTTGTGAGCCGGGAATGGCGTGCTTCATGTTCTTGATTCGATACAAGCGTCAAGCACTCCTCAATGTTGTGATGGGCAGGACGAGCGAGGTCGATGCCGTTGCCATTTTGCGGAACGCGTCGCGTCCGCGATGCGTTCCATGTCGACGACATGCAGGCTGCCCGGGTGTTCGCTGACGATCCGCTCTTCAAAGTATTCAATTCGGACCGGGGTGGGAGGAGAGGGCGGCGCGAAGCGTGGACGGAAGAAACCGCACTCGTCATCGTTCAGCCTGAGCGGCCGACAGCGAACGGCGGACTTGACGGGAGAGCGGAAACGGCCTGGATGCTGGCGCGCTGTCCGCGATCGGCGGGTGCGGTTCTCGGTACGGCGTGTTTCTCGGCCGGGGTCGGCGCGGCTCGCTCCCGTCCGGGAGATCGATCCGCATCCTTTAGTGCCCGCTTCTCGTCGCGCTAATCGTTGTGGGGGCGCCTGGCGTCCCTCGTTGAATGCTATTTCGCAGGGAGACCTTTTGTGACGACGTACCAGCAGTTGAAGGCGCAGCTGACAGAGCTTGAAGAAAAAGCCGAAGCCGCGCGAAAGAGGGAAAAAGCCGCGGCGCTCGTTCAGATCATGAGGCTGGTGAACGAGTATGACATCACGCCGGAAGAGATCTTCGGGAGCCGCCTGACCCATCGGTCCGGCGATAAGCGTTGCGGCCCGGTTCCCATCAAGTACCTCAATCCGCGGACGGGTGAATCGTGGAGCGGGCGCGGGAGGCTTCCCCGGTGGCTGGTCGGTGAGAGCCGCGAAGATTTTCTGATCTTGCGTGCGCCGTGAATGGCGATGCGTGCCGTCTGCCGATGTCGCGGTCGCTCACACCGTTTTGTGAGGTGGGGGCGGCCGCGAACTGACGGCGGCATGGCGAGCGCCGGAGAGATTCATTCGATGAGCGTTCCCGACGTTCGGCACCCATGCGTATTGACCGGTAACGAACCTCGGCGGCCCGGATGGCGCTCGGTCGAGGCGGGCAGGCGCGCTCAGCCAGGCTGCCGGGCGTATCCCGACGGTTGGCGGGCCGGCGAACGTCATCGCGCAGGGCGCCGGATGGGCTTGCTCCGGTCTGATGCCGGTCGGCCATCCGGGCGCGCATCACGTCGCGCGCAACCGCAAGGAGGGAGGACGACGACCGCTCGATATCCGGCTGAGGTTGGGCATGTCGATGCTGCCCGGATGCGCATGAGTCGCGCCGAGCCGGCTCCCGTTGCCCGATCGTTGTGCGAATCGCGTGGAGGTTGGTTTGTTTTTCGCCGATGTACGGCCCACGCGTCGGATACTCCGATGTCGCCGGTTTCTCCGCTCATGGCTTTTCATTTTCCCGGCACGGTCGCTACCGCGTATCGTGTCCCGTCTGCGTTCGGTTGGCCCTCGGTTATGCGCAGGCGGACTGGCGGCCGGTCCCCATCGGTCGTCGTTTTTATTCATGGCGGCCGCGTGTCCGTCGATTCGGACGAGGCGCGCGGCATCGATCGCGCGGGCAGCGGATCAGGGCCGCGCTTCCCGGCGGGACTCCCTTTCCCGCCGACGGACGCTTCGCGCGGAGCGTGGAAGCGTGATGAATGACCCCATCGTTTTCTGCATCGTCCTGATCGCGCTCGCCGTCGGCTTCGTGGCGTGCTGCTTTCTCGTGCGCCGCGGCGATGGAGCGTCCGAGCGTCTTCGGACTGATCCGGACGCGCGGAGCATTGCAATGGCGTATCGCCCTCTCGCCACGCAAAACAGTCGACCGATTCGGCGGAGCCCGTACGTTGAGTCCGCGGCGGCGACGCGGCGATTGTCGATCGCCGGGCACGTGGTCGCGTCGGGCGCTCATGCTGCCGCGGATGCGTGGTCCGCCGCGCGCAGAGCGGCGGTCGCGGCCTATACCGCGGACGCCGACGCGACGCAACTGGAGCGGCTGGCGGCTCACGCGGAACGTAACGCGCATTACCTGCAGCTTGCCGAGCATGGCGCGGCGCTTGACTACCGGGAGCGCGCCAAACAGGCGCGGCAACAAGCGGCGCTTGCCGTTCAGTGGGCGGAGGAGGCGAAGGATTATGCGGAGCGCGCACTCGAGCGAGCGGGCCTCGCCGCAGTGGCGAAACGAGAGTCCGGCGACCTGCTGCGACACGGGCGTCGGCGGACTCTCGTGAGCCGGCGCTGAACTCGCCGGTCGCCCGCAACGTCGTCCCGTATTTTGGTTCGGCTCGTCGCCGGCTGCGCGACGCACCGGGGCGCGATGGCCGGCGAAGCCCGCCGATTCGCCGCACGCGCTATCGTCCGCCGCGCTCGAGCGCGACGCTCGGCCCGTTCCTTGGTGCCGTGCATCCGTGCCATGCGCGCTCGAGCGCCAGCTTCGCGCTTCGGCGCGCGGATATCCGTGAAGGGCGTATGGCGGGCGTGTAGGCCGGCGGACTGGCTTGTTCCTTCGATGGGTTTTTCCCGAGCGAGACGCGAACGGCTCGCCGGTGTATCCGGACCCGATCGCCACGGACGCAACCCGCGGCCCGCTGCATGCTATCGACACCCACTTCGGCCCGGTTCATGCAACGCGGGTTTTCAGCCGATGGGCGTGGACGCAAGCAACATCGCGCCACCCCGCGCCCGCGCGGCGGCGGAATCGATCCCGGCTCGTCAGCGGCTCGCGCCCAGCGCAGCGCGCAGCCTGTCCATGATGCGGAAGTAGCGCAACCGGACGTCCTCCCGGTCGGCCACGTCGACGCTCGAGAAGCGCGCCGTCCAGGCGGGGTTCCACGCATAGCTGCCGTGCCGGCTGCGATCGCCGTGCGGCCCTTCGACATGCGAGCGAATCTTCGCGTCCTGCCCGGCGCCGGCATGTGTTTCGAACAGCGCGTGGATGAACCCCTGATACGCGAGATAGACGTCGTCGTCGAACAGGTGGCGGTAGATGTGAATCGTCTTGTCCAGTTCGCGCTTGGTGCGGACCACGTCGTCAGGCGAGATGTCCTTCCAGTGGCCGACCCAGGTGTAGAAGCACAGCAGCCGGTTGAGCTGCGGCGCGATCGTGTCGTAGATCTCGAGGCGCTTCTCGATCAGCTTCTGGTTGGTCCACTGGACGAATTCGAGCCGCTTCAGCCGGCGGCTGATGAGCCAGCCGAGCGCGGTGACGGAGAGCGGCGTCAGGATATCGACGACGAGCCTGACGGCGTCCAGCGAATTCCACGGCGTGCCTGCTAGCGGCATGACGGCCCCCGGTTCGAAAACGCCAATTTAACACCGGCGCCCGCGCTTGCCGCGGCCGTCCGGAGGCCCCGCGCGCATGGGCGGTTCGAGCCGTTGCGCCACGGTCCGGGCGCGGGCCGCCATGCGCGTCGCGACCTCGGGAAGGCGCGTTACGCGACCCGCGCGTACAGCGTGCGGACGTACTGAAGATGCCGTTCCGCCGCCTGCCGCGCGCGGGCGGGATCCTTCGCGACGATCGCGTCGTGGATCTCGGTGTGCTGCGCGAGCAGCGCGCGCTCCATCGCAGCGTTGTGGTTCACGATGCGATGCGACTTGTGCATCGATTCCTGGATCAGCCCGTGAATGCCGTGCATCACGTGGATCAGCGCGACGTTGTGGGTCGCGTCGGCGATCGCGAGGTGGAACGCGGCGTCGACGGCCGCGAGCCGGTCCGGCTCGTCCTGCAGCGACAGGCTCGCGAGCGCGTCGAACGCGGTGCGGATTTTATCGAGATCGGCGGGCGTCGCGCGTTCCGCCGCGTAGGCGGTCGAGATCGATTCGAGGCCGTGGCGCAGTTCCAGCACGTCGTCGCTGGCTGCCGGATTCTGCAACAGCAGGGTCGCGAGCGGATTCGAAATCACGGGCGCGGTGATGTCGGCGACCACGAAGCCGCCGCGTCCCGTCGAGCCGATGAAGCCGTCGGCCTCGAGCCGGACCAGCGCCTCGCGCAGCGACGGCCGCGACACGCTCAGTTGCGCCGCCAGCTCGCGTTCCGTCGGCAGTTTCTGGCCGGGCAACAGCGTGCCGTTCGAGATGAGCGACTTGATCTGGTCGGATACCACGTCGGACAGGCGGACGCGGGTATAGGACTCGACAGGCTGAAACGTCATGCACGGACCTTGTGAACGGTGGAGGCGGGGCGCGGAGGGCTGGAACACGGCCCGCCCGTTCGGGCGCGGCCCGCGCGGGCGATGCGGCGGGCCGATTATAGCCCGCAGGGACGCGGCGGCCGCCCGCCCGGCGGTTTCGGCCGGCCCCGGAACCGCCCGTCGGCGCGGCATCCGGGCGGCCCCGGCTTGACAGCGCGGAACGATCTCATTATCTTCGGTCAGCTTGGTCAGACCAAGTTGACCGAAGAATCGTGCAAGCCGCTGCGCGGCCGTGCACGGCATCTCCCCTGCCACCCTGGACGGCCGCCGCGCGGCCGGGACGAACAACAGATGAAGCCCACCCCGCAGACCGGCGCATCGCCGCGCGTCGGATTATTCGTCACCTGTCTGGCGAATCTCTTTCGGCCGAGCACCGCGCTTGCCGCCGCGCAGTTGCTGGAGGAGGCCGGCTGCACGGTGGAGGCGCCGCGCGCGCAGACCTGTTGCGGCCAGCCGGCGCTGAACAGCGGCGATTTCGACGACGTGCGGCGCATCGCGCGCCGCACGATCGAAATCTTCTCGGACTTCGATTACGTGGTTGCGCCGTCCGGCTCCTGCATCCGCACGCTGCGCCACGACTATCCCGACCTGCTGGCGGGCGATCCGGTCTGGCTGCCGCGCGCCGAACGGCTGGCCGCGCGCGCGTTCGAGCTGACGAGCTTCCTCGCCGACGTGCTCCGCTGGGACGGCCCGGCCGCCGGGGTGCCGGCCTGCACGCTGACCTATCACGACACCTGCTCCGGCCTGCGCGGCCTCGGCGTCAAGGCGCAGCCGCGCGCGCTGCTTGCGCGCGTCGAGGGCGTCACGCTGAAGGAGATGGAGGACACCGAGGTGTGCTGCGGTTTCGGCGGCACCTTCTGCGTCAAGTATCCGGACATCTCCGCGAAGATCGTCGCGGACAAGACCGCGAACGTCGCGGCAACCGGCGCGGCCGTGCTCGCGGGCGGCGATCTCGGCTGCCTGATGAACATCGGCGGGCGGCTCAGGCGCGAGCAGAGCCCGGTGCGGGTCTATCACATCGCGGAAGTGCTGACCGGCATGACCGTCGCGCCGCTCGGCGGGGAGGACGCATGAGCGCGCCCCAGACCGCCGCCGGCTCGACCTTCAGGACGCGCGCCGCCGCCGCGCTGCACGATGCGCAACTGCAGGAAGCGCTCGGCCTGCTGGGCGAGGGCTGGATCGACAAGCGGCGGCGCGTGGTTGCGCTGCTGCCCGAGTTCGAACTGCTCCGCGAGCGCGCGAAGGCGCTGAAGGACCATGTGCTCGCGAATCTCGACACCTACCTCGAACGCTACGAGGCGGCGGTCACGCGGCAGGGCGGCATCGTCCACTGGGCGCGCGACGCGGCCGAGGCGCGCGAGATCGTGCTGAAGATCTGCCGCGACGCGGACGCGAAAACCGTCACGCGCGGCAAGTCGATGGTCGGCGAGGAAATCGGGCTGAACGCGGCGCTGGAGGCCGCCGGCCTCGACGTGGTCGAAACCGACCTCGGCGAATACATCGTGCAGCTCGCGCGGGAAGGACCGAGCCACATCGTGTTTCCGGCGCTGCACAAGACTATCGGACAGGTGACGGACCTGTTCGCGAGCCATCATTCGGCCGAGCAGTACGACGGTCCGCGCGACACGGTCGCGGACGTGGTCGACGAGGCGCGGCAGGTGCTGAGGCGCAAGTTCTTCGCCGCCGACGTCGGCATCACCGGCGCGAACTATCTGGTGGCCGAAACCGGCTCGAACGTGATCTGCACGAACGAGGGCAACGGCGACCTGACCTCGACGCTCGCCCGCGTACACATCGTCACGGCGGGCATCGAGCGCGTGGTGCCGTCGCTCGACGACGTCGCGCTGTTCGTGCGCCTGCTCGGCCGCAGCGCGACCGGGCAGGAAATCACGTCGTACACGACCTTCTGCACCGGCCCGAAGCGGTCCGGCGATCCGGACGGCCCGCGCGACTATCACGTCGTGCTGGTCGACAACGGTCGCACGCGGATGCTCGCCGGACAATTTCGCGACATGCTGCGCTGCATCCGCTGCGGCGCGTGCATGAACCACTGCCCGGTCTACGGCGCGGTCGGCGGCCATGCGTACGGCTGGGTGTATCCGGGGCCGATGGGGGCGGTGCTCACGCCGCTGCTGCAGGGGATCGAGCATCATCCCGACCTGCCGAACGCCTGCACGCTGAACGGCCGGTGCGCGGAAGTCTGTCCGGTGAAGATTCCGTTGCCCACCTTGCTGAAGAAGCTGCGCGGCATCCAGTTCGATGCGCGGCTGACGGCGCCCGGCACGCGCTTCCTGTTGCGCGCGTTCGGCGCGCTCGCGCTCAGGCCGCGTCTGTACCACTGGTTGACGCGGCTCGGCGCGCGCGCGTTGCGCGGCCTCGGCGGGCGGCGCGGCAGCCTGTCGCGCGTGCCGTTCGCGCGCGGCTGGACCGATGCGCGCGATCTGCCGAAGCCGCCTCGCCGCACCTTCTTCGACGAATGGGACGCGCGCGGCGCGAAGGAGCCTCGCCGATGAGCGCGCGCGACGACATACTCGGCCGCATTCGCGCGGCCCTGGCCACGGAGCGCGCCGCGTCTCCCGAGGCGGACGCGCCGCTCGGGCCCGACGCCTGGGCGGCGGCGCAGCGTTGTCCGGAGACGCCGAAGGGCGATGCCGACCTCGGCGCGCGCTTCGTCGCGAAGGCGCGGCAGGTGTCGGCCACCTGCGTGCGCGTGGCCGGGCTCGACGACGTGCCGGCGGCGGTCGATGCGTATCTGCACGAGCACGGGCTTGCGCCGGCGTCGCTGATCGTCGCGGCGGCGCTCGACGCGCTGCCGTGGACGGTGCCGCGCGCGCCGGCGGGCAGCGATTGGCGCCTGGACGGCTGGACCAGCGTCACGCCGTCGTTCGCCGCGATCGCGGAGACGGGCAGCGTCGTGTGCCTGTCGTCGGCCGCGACGCCGGCCGCGCTCAATTTCATCCCGGAACAGCACATCGTGGTGGTGCGCCGGAGCGCGATCGTCGCGACGATGGAAGCGGCGTGGGCGCGGCTGCGCGCGGCGGGCGGGGCGATGCCGCGCGCGGTCAACGTGATCACCGGGCCGTCGCGCACCGCCGACGTCGAGCAGACGGTGCAGGTGGGCGTGCATGGGCCGCGGCGCGTGCATCTGATCGTATGCGACGACGCGTAGCGCGGCAGCGGGGGGCTGGCCGACAAGCAGTCAAGTGAATGAAGCGGCGGTGTAAGGCATTCGATACGTCGCTGAACGACGGCGGTGCCGCGCGTGCGGCCGGGGTGGCCGGTCGAGCCGGCGCCGTCCATTGCACTTCGCGCTGTGCAATGAACGGCCGGTTGAGGCGGGGCGCCGTACCAACCACGGACGCGCGGATTTCACGCGACCGTGGGCGACGTCACGCGATCAAGGGGCGGCGGCACGGAGCCGGACACCCCCCCGCCTCCCGCGTGCAGCCGCACCGGCATCGCCGGCGCATCACGCAACGAACGGCTGGTGCGACCGGGAGCCCCGCCCCCCCGGCCCGCCCGCCTCCCGACCCGCCCATGCCATTTAGCTCGCGCACCGCGCCAATCTTGTCCTAAAACTAAGACACCGGCCGAGACCGGCGCGACGGCCGGGCAGCCTTCGGACCCGAGCCGCGCTCACGGAAGGAGACGACCGTGCAGGTCTGGAACCAGGTGTATCTGCCGCTTGGCGGCATCGGCTGGTCGGCGCTCGCGGCGGGCGCCCCGATCATCCTGTTCTTCGTCACGCTGGCCGTGCTGCGGCTCAAGGGGCACGTCGCCGGCGGCCTGACGCTCGCGTTGGCGATCGTGATCGCGATCGTCGTCTACGGGATGCCGGCGGAGCGCGCGCTCGCGGCGGCCGTCTACGGCTTCTGCTACGGTCTGTGGCCGATCGCGTGGATCATCGTCACGGCGGTGTTCCTCTACAAGATCGTCGTGAAGAGCGGCCAGTTCGACATCATCCGCAGCTCGATCGTGGCGCTGACCAACGACCAGCGGCTGCAGATGCTGCTGATCGGCTTCTCGTTCGGCGCGTTCCTCGAAGGGGCGGCGGGCTTCGGCGCGCCGGTCGCGATCACGGCGGCCCTGCTCGTCGGCCTCGGTTTCAATCCGCTCTACGCGGCCGGGCTGTGCTTGATCGCCGATACCGCGCCCGTCGCGTTCGGCGCGCTCGGGATCCCGGTGATCGTCGCCGGGCAGGTGTCCGGCATCGATCCGATGAAGGTCGGCGCGATGGCCGGGCGGCAACTGCCGTTCATGTCGTTCTTCCTGCCGTTCTGGCTGGTGTTCGTGATGGACGGCTGGAAGGGCGTGCGCGAGACCTGGCCGGCCGCGCTGGTCGCGGGCGGCAGTTTCGCTATCGTGCAGTTCCTCACGTCGAACTACATCGGCCCCGAGCTGCCGGACGTCACGTCCGCGCTGGTGAGCCTCGTCGCGCTCGCGGGGTTCCTGAAGGTCTGGCAGCCGAAGCGCGCGGCGGTGGCGGCGGCCGGGGCGGCCGTGGGCGGCGGTACCGCCGCGTTCGGGGGGGCCGCCGCGCCCTACCGGTTCGAGGCGGGAGACGCCGGCCGCGAGCCGTCGCCCTACCCGATCGCGCAGATCTTCAAGGCGTGGTCGCCGTTCCTGATCCTGACCGTGATGGTGACGCTCTGGAGCGTGAAGCCGTTCAAGGCGTTGTTCGCGAAGGGCGGCGCGCTCGCGTTCACGTCGCTGCCGTTTCACGTGCCCTATCTCGACAAGCTCACGCAGAAGATCGCCCCCGTCGTCGCGCACCCGACGCCGGTGCCGGCGGTGTTCACCTGGGATCTGCTCGCCGCGACCGGCACGGCGATCCTGCTGTCGGCGCTCATCGCGATGCTGGTGCTGCGCGTGTCCGCGCGGGTCGGCGCGCGGACCTTCGGCGAGACGCTGCGCGATCTCCGGCGCCCGGTGCTCGTGATCGGCCTCGTGCTCGCCTTCGCGTTCGTCGAGAACTTCTCGGGCATGTCGACGACGCTCGCGCTGCTGCTCGCGGGTACCGGCTCCGCGTTCCCGTTCTTCTCGCCGTTCCTCGGCTGGATCGGCGTGTTCCTGACCGGCTCCGACACGTCGTCGAACGCGCTGTTCAGCGCGCTCCAGGCCACCACCGCGCAGCAGATCGGCGTGTCGAGCACGCTGCTCGTCGCGGCCAATTCGACGGGCGGGGTGGCGGGCAAGATGATCTCGCCGCAATCGATCGCGGTCGCGTGCGCGGCCGTGGGGCTGGTCGGCCGCGAAGCGGACCTGTTCCGCTTCACGCTGAAGCACAGCGTGTTCTTCGCGTCGCTGGTCGGCGTGCTGACCTATCTGCAGGCGTACTGGCTGACCGGCATGATCGTCCATTAGCGCGGCGGCGCGCCCGCTCCAGCGGGTGCGCAACGCCGAGGATTCAGGTAGCGTTATGCACCTTGTGTCCCAATCATGGAGCCGTACCGATGCTGAAGAATCTCGATCCGCTGTTGAATGCCGACATCCTGCACGCGTTGCGCGCGATGGGGCACGGCGACGATCTGGTGATCTGCGATGCCAATTTCCCGGCGGATTCGGTCGCGCGCAGCACCGCGCTCGGCCACGCGCTGCGGCTCGACGGCGCCGGCACCGCGCGGGTCGTGCGCGCGGTGCTGTCGGTGATGCCGCTCGACACGTTCGTCGATGCGCCCGCCGCGCGGATGGAAGTGGTCGGCGATCCCGCCGCCGTGCCGCCAGTGCAGCGCGAGGCGCAGGCCGAAATCGACCGCGCGGAAGGGCGCCCGGTGCCGCTCGCCGGCGTCGAGCGATTCGCGTTCTACGAACGCGCAAAGCAGGCGTATGCGGTCATCGTGACCGGCGAGGCGCGCGGCTATGGCTGCTTCCTGTTCAAGAAGGGCGTGCTGCTGCAGCCGAGCGAATGAACGCCGGCGCGCCGCGCCGCCGGGATGCCGATGTAAAGATTTGGTACAACCTTTTGCTTGGAACGGCGGCCCAGACCTCCTATTCTGGCGCATTTATGAGATAGATCGCGCCACGCGCGGCCGTCTCGCTTGGTCATCAGGAGGTGAGGTATGACGCGTTCCGTCGATTCCGGCGTCATTTTTATCGCGCGGGTGCTGCTCGCGGCGCTGTTTCTGTGGGGCGGCGCGATGAAACTGCTGGGGTATGCCGAGTTCGTCGGCTATCTGCGGAGCCTGGGCGTGCCGTTCACGCAGGTGAGCGCGCCGCTCGTGGTCGCGATCGAAGGGCTGGGCGGCCTGCTGCTCGTGGTGGGCTACAAGGTGAAGCCGCTCGCGCTGCTGCTGGCGGGCTACACGATCGCAACCGCAATGATCGGCCATAACTTCTGGGATGCGACCGACGCCGCCGTGCAGCACGACATGGTGATTCATTTCTGGAAGAACGTCGCGATCGCGGGCGGCTTCCTGCTGCTGTTCGTGACGGGCGCGGGCGGTTTCAGCATCGACGGCCTGCGCCGGCCGTCGTCGTACGGGCTGCTGCGCTGATTGCCGGCGCGCCCGACTGCCGGTCGGCCGCGCCGCGCTCCTTCGCCGAACGGGCCGATCCTGCCGCCTTACTCTTGCGGGCAGGCGATCCGTCGCATGTACCAGTCCGCGCGCGGTTCCGCGTCGACCTGCGATTTTTTGGGCACCGAGGTGTTGAGCACGACGAACTGCCAGCACTCGCGATGGGCGTCGTCGGTCAGCGTGACCGGCTGGTTGACGTCGACGCGCCGGGGTTCGTTGCGATCGAGCAGATAAACGAAGCCGTCGTTGATCCTGCCGACGATCCGGTCGGGCAGCAACGGGCTGCGCTGGCCGCCGCCCGTGGTGAGCCGCAGCCACGCGTCGGCGTCCTGCGCGCGGCGGAAGGTCACGATCCGCATCGGTCCCGCCGGATGCACGACGGTCCGCGCCGCGACGTACTGCGCGCCCAGGTAGCCGGGAAGCTGCGCCGGCCACGGCGAGATGCGCACGCGCTGGTCGTTCAGCCTGAACGCCAGCACCGCCTTCGCGTTCAGCTGGAAGCGCGGCACCAGCACCTCCGCCGCCGGGCCCGGCGAACCCGCGGCGCTCGCGGCGCCCGGCGGGGAGAGGCCGTCGATCTGCAGGGGTTCCGCGAGAACCGGCGCCGCCAGTCCCAGCAGGACCGCGAGAACGGCGCCCTGCCAATCGAAAGCCGCCATTCACCCCTCCTGTTATCTAGCGCTGACTTGCTTCAGATGCGCGAGCACGGCCGCCGGCACCGCTTCTTCCGTCTGGATCCGGCTCGTCTTGATCAGCGGCGGATGATCGGTGCCGATCCCGTAGCTCTGCGCGATCCCGACCAGGTTGTAGTTCTTGCCCGTGACCAGCGCAAGATGGTTCCAGTCGTTGAAATCGTGCAGCGACGCATAGACGGTCCGGCCGAAGGCATCCGACTGGCCGGTCAACGACAACGGGTAAGGGGCGGCCTGCTTCACGCCGTCCAGGTTCCAGTCGCCGAATGCCGTGGCGCTGGTGCCGGCGCCGCGTCCGACATAGTCCGATTCCTTGAGCGCATTCTCGTCCAGATTGAGGCTGCTGCCGTCGGAGTAGTCGATCTTGAAGGTGTCGGAGGCCGGGCCGTGCGGGACCGCGTCGGCGGGATAGGTATAGGCCGCATAGGATGCGCTCGGCAGGCGCGTATTGGGTACCGCGACGCCGTTCCACTCGTTCTGGTGATAGTAGTAGCGCTCGACCGCGTCGGTGCCGGTGCCGTCGGTGGGCACGCCCGACAGCTGGTACAGGTAGTTCATGATGCTGAGGTAGTTTGGCTTGTAGTTGACCGTAAGCTCGTCGCCGCCGTGCCGCAGGCCCAGGCTGTGGCCGAATTCGTGCATGAGCGTCGCGGCCTGGAAGTTCACGCGCATCGTTTCGCCCGCCGCGCTCAGGTTGTTCGCGAGGAAGCCCTTCAAGGTCACGAGCACCTTGTTGCCGGGCAGCTCGGAGATGCCGGACGATCCGCTGCTGCCGTCGCTCTTCTGCGACGACGCGAACAGGCCGTAGCGGAAGAAGGCCCGGCGGCGCGGATCGACGTACTGGCTGTAGTACTGATAGATCGACGTGCAGCCGTTGTCGAGCGCCGTGCGGCTCCCGGTGGCGCTCGCGCTCATCTGCGCGCACTTGCCGAACGTGCGCTCGTGGCTGGCGCCGTCGAGGTTGTAGTGCGCGGTGTCGACTTTGGCGGAGAAGCGCGTGCCCGCATCGAAGTGCACGACGATGTGGTGCGGCGCGAACGCGGCGGCCATCTTGGTCAGCGAGGCCTCCTGCAGCTGCCGGGCCGAATCCTGGGTGGCCGCGCTCGCGTCGTTGCCCATGTAGTCGAGCTGGATGAACATGTCCTTCTGCCCCGGCCGCGCGCCCATCGCGTACAGGTCCAGGCCGGCGTAGGTGCCGCCCGCGGCCTTGGCCGTATCGGGAATGCCGTCGTGATCGCTGTCGGTGACGCCCGCCGCCACGTCGTTCGGTCCGCCCGGCGTGGGGAAGTCGACGAGCGTCCAGTCGGTGCTGGTGCCGGTGACGGTGAATGTGCTGTTGAGGCGGACGATGGACTGGTCGTGCGTGTCCAGCGGATCGAGCGACTGGCTGCCGACGTATGTGGCGGCGGGCGTGGCGAAGGCCGGCACGTTCGCGCCGACCCAGTAGTTCTTGGTGAGCGGCGCGGTGGTGCTGGCGCCGAAGCGGACAAAGTCCACCGTCTTGGCGGCGGCCTGCGCCGTCTTGGCCGCCTGCAGCTCGATGAAGCCCGAACTGTTGCTCCAGTACGGCAGATAGGTCCCGGTTGCGTCGAGGAGATAGACGACCTTGCCGGCGTCGTTCACCGTCGAGTTCTTCAGATAGGGGGATTTCCGGCCGGCGATCACGACGTAGCCGTTGGCCGGGATCGTCACGTCGGGCAGCGCGTAGTTGACCGACGCGCTGACCGACGACGGATCGCTCTGCTTGATGCCGCCGGTGCGCAGCACGTAGTTCTTCAGGTTCACCGCGACGTTCTGCTTGTTGTACAGCTCGACCCACGCGACGCTGTTGGTCGCGGTTGCCGCGTCATAGTCCTTGTCCTGACGGAAATTGCCTGCCACTTCGCTGATGTAGAGCCCGGCGGGCACGTCCGCGGCGGCGCGTTGTCCCGCCATCGATCGGGCGGATGCCTGGGCGGATGCCGCGGCGGAAGCGGACGGCGTGGGACTGTCGTCGCCGCCGCAGGCGGTGAGGAGCAGCGCGACGCACAGCGGCGACAGTTTCCAGAGAATGGGTTGCCGGATATGGCGGTGGCAGACGTGACGCATAGTTATCCCTCGGTCTAGTTATCGGCGATTCGAGCGGCGTGCGGCCCCTGCCTGTTAACCGCTCACATTTTTAAATGAAGCAAGTCCAGCGGATGAATGAAGCGGCTGCGGTACGAAGGCAAATAAATAGGTATCCGAAATGACTGGATTAAGTGAGAGCCCGCCTGATATTCCAGACAGATCTTTCTTTATCTCGTCATTCGGATAGGCAGGCACCGGCGATAAACGCGCGACGCGCGGGAGCGGAGCGCTTCCACGCGATGCTGTTTTCGCCGTGCGGCCCGCCGGACGGACTTCTCGCCGCCGTGCGATACGGGGCGGCGGGTAGATCGAAGGCGGTTTTCACAGAATGCGCCAGCGCTGAATATACTTTGTAATTTTCAGTAATGGAATACGAAAATTAATAAATCCATAACATTACAATTCTTTCTTTTCGATTGGATGGGAAGGTCGATTCGACGCGGGGCGAGTATGTTCGATAAACAAAAATCAATGCGAGACTAAACATGCCGATTCCTTCGGATGACGATGCGGCGGCGCCGGATCCGGCGCATCCGGGCGAGCGCGAGCCGATGAGGATCGGGGGTGAATGCGCGGATCGGATGTGAACCCGCGCGATCCGTTCGCGCGCGGATCGGGTGAGATTCGGGCTGAGGAGGTTGCCTGTTCGATGCGCGTGCGTGCTCCGATCGTGTGCCGGGCGACGGTAGTCCGCCCCCGGCACACGATCGTGCCGGCCGGCGTTCGTCGACGCGAGCGTCATCGGCGACATCGTGCCAGGAGGCGTCGTTCGGGCCGGTTCGTCGTCCGCCGGCACGGCGAAGGCGTTTCGTCTCGCGGCAAGACCCTGCAAAACCCCGGAACCGGCGAAACGAATCGCTTCGGTAAACGCGCGAATGCAAGTCGATGCTTCCCTCGATCCGGGCGGCAAAAAAGGTGCGTAAGAGCCGACACGGATCCGCCACATGCGCTGCGCATAATGAGCGCCTGCTTTGGACCCCATTCTCCTCGCCGTGTGTCGATGCATCGCTTCGCCACGCAGGTTCGGCGGACCCGGCACGCGATTGACCGTGACGCCGACGATCGGCGCCGGCCGGGATCGGCGAAGCAGCGAGGGGCGATGCGGGACATGGGCGGTCGGGGCGATCGCATCTCAAAACCAGTGCGAATGCGCCGCCACGTGGAATTCGCCCGACAGGGGGCTCGGCTTCGCGCTGACGATCGGGTCTGCGGCGCCGTTCGGCGTATCGATGCGGGCCGACGCGTGTCCGGGGAACCAGGAATGCGAAACATGGAGCAGGCGGTTGCCGGGCCGGGTGCGAAGGTGTCGCGACGGGGCCAGACGCGCGGTTTCACGCTGATCGAGGTGCTGGTCGCGCTGGCGATCGTTGCGATCGCGCTCGGCGCGGTGATGCGCGCGATGGGTTCGCTCGCCGCCGATACCGATACGGCCCGGGCGCGGCTTCTTGCGCTATGGAGCGCCGACAACGCATTGAGCGCGATACGCATCGCCTCGATCTGGCCCGACGTGGGGCAGCGCAGCTTCGACTGCCCGCAGGGCCCCTACCATTTTTTTTGCCGGCAGACCGTGAGCGCGCTGGGTAATCCGCTCATGCGCCAGGTGAAGGTCAGCGTGTATCTGTCGCCCGGCAGTCGCACGGTGCTCGCGGCGGTCGTGACGGTGGTGCAGGATGAAGCGCGGCACTGACCGGCGCGCGCGCGGGCGCGCGGCCGGCTTCACGCTGATCGAGATGCTGGTCGCGATCACGCTGCTCGCCGTGATCGCGCTGCTGTCGTGGCGCGGCCTCGACGCCACCGTGCGCAGCCGCGACGATATCGCGACGAGCCTCGCGCAAACGCGCCTGCTTGGCCGCTACTTCTCGCAGCTTCAGTACGACACGCTCAACCTCGCGACGGCGGACGAGGTCTTCGGCCCGCCGTTGCGACTCGGCACCGACGAGCTGGTGCTGGTCCGGCATCTGGGTATCGGCGACGGGCCGGCGATGCTGCAGGTCGTGCGCTACCGGCTCAAGGGGCGCGAGCTGCGCCGCGGTGCGTCCCAGCCCGTGTCGAGCCTGTCCGAGCTGGTCGCGGCGCTCGCGCACATGGACGGTTTCGCGGAAGTGGTCGCGAGCCGCGACGTGCGTTCGATGAAGCTCGCCGTCTGGATCGCGCCGGGCGGGTGGACTGCGAATCAGGCGGTCGTCGCGGCGTCCTATGCGGACTTCCTGTCGAAGCACGGCATCGGCAACGCCACGGCGGTCGGGATGCCGGTGCCGCGCGGCATCCGATTCACCGTGACGACCGGTTCGCCGCCCGGCGAGTTCGAACGGATGATCCCGATCGGCCAGTGACGCCTGCCGCGCGGGCCATGCCGCGCGCCGGCAAAAATGGTCCGTAACATTCGTCATACGCCTGTGACCGGCGCTCCGCTAGTCTGGCTCTTTGCAGCGGCGGGGCGACGGTCAGCCGGATCGCCCCGCGCATCACAGTTCGGTTTCACCACAGAATCGGGAGGCGGGCATGGAGGTCGAGCATCCGCACGGCATGCGTGAGGCTGAGCCGGGGTCGAGCGGGTCGGACCCGCGCGTCGCGGCCGCGTTCGTGTCGCGGGCCAAGGCGTGGCACGGCGAGGGGCGGCTCGACAATGCGGAGCGCGAGTATCGCGCGGCGCTCGCGGCGCAGCCGGATCATCGGGAGGCGCTGCGCTTCTACGGGATCCTGCAGCAGCAGCGGGGCAATCTGGCCGACGCGGAAGCGCTGCTGCTGCGCGCGGCGGCGCTCGCGCCCGACGCCGATGTGCTGGCGGATCTCGGCGCTGTGTTCGCGGCGCGCGGCGGCCTCGATGCGGCGCTCGCACAGTTCGATGCGGCGCTGGCGCTCGACCGGTTGCACGTGCCGTCGCTGGTCCGGCGCGGCAATGCGCTGATGGGGCTGCGCCGTGTCGAGCCGGCCCTCGACGCCTACGACCGGGCGCTCGCCGTGTCGCCGCTGCTGTCGGATGCCCTGTGCAACCGGGGCAGCGCGCTGCGCGCGCTCGGGCGCCTTCAGGAGGCGCTCGACAGCTACGCGCGCGCGTTGACGGTCGATCCGCGTTCATTCGAATCGCACTGCAATCTGGGCAACGTGCTGCGCGACTTGCACCGCTATGCCGAAGCGCTGCTGAACTACGACCGCGCGCTGTCGATCGTGCCCAACCAGCCGCAGGTGCTGTCGGCGCGCGGGCGCACGCTGATCGACCTCGACCGCCCGAAGGACGCGCTGGCGAGCTTCAACGAAGCCATCGCGACGCAGCCCGATTTCGTCGAGGCGCTGTACAACAGCGCGGTCGCGCTGGAGCGGCTGGGGCGGCCGCAGGAAGCGCTTCAGCGGTGCGCGCGCGTGCTCGCGCTCGAACCGGGCCATGCGAAGGCGCACGCGACGCGCGGCAACGCGCTGCTGCACCTGAAGCAGTTCGACGACGCGTTGCAGGCCTATGCGCGCGCGCTCGAACTCGAACCCGGTTCGCCCGATGCGCTGTGCAACCAGGGCACGGCGCTGCGCGAACTGGGCCGCCACGACGAGGCGCTGCAATGCTACGACGCGGCGCTCGCGCGCGCGGCGCAGCTGCCTCAGGCGTGGTGCAATCGCGGCAACGTGCTGCAGGAGCAGCAGCGCTTCGACGCAGCGCTGGAATCGTTCGACCGCGCGCTCGCGCTCGATCCGTCCTATGTCACCGCGTGGTTCAACCGCGGCAGCGCGCTGTTCGAGATGCACCGCTTCGACGACGCGCTCGCCGCGCACGATCGCGCGCTCGCGCTCGACCCGCATCATGTCGACGCGCATTTCGCGCAGGGCTTCATCCTGCTGCGGCAGGGGGATTTCGAGCGCGGCTGGTCCAAGTATGAATGGCGGCTGCGCAACCCCGGGAACGAACACGCGGAGCGGGTGTTCGCGCAACCGAGGTGGTCGGGCGACACGCCGCTCGACGGCCGCACGATCCTGATCTACGCGGAGCAGGGGTTCGGCGACACGCTGCAGTTCTGCCGCTACGCGACGCTGCTGCGCGACGCGGGCGCGCGGGTCGTGCTCGAGGTTCAGCCGGCGCTGCGCGCGCTGATGGGCTCGCTCAGCGGTCCGGCCGAGGTGATCGCGGCGGGCGACGCGCCGCCGCCGTTCGACTGCCATTGCCCGCTGCCGAGCCTGCCGTTTTCTTTCGGAACCGGTTTGCCGACGATCCCGGCCCGCACGCCGTATCTGCACGCCGACCCGGCGCTCGCGCGGCAGTGGGCCGATCGCCTGGGCGAGCGTCGCCGGCCGCGCGTCGGCCTCGCGTGGTCGGGCAATCCCGGGCACCGCAACGATCGTCACCGGTCGATGGATTTCTCGATGTTCGCGCCCTTGCTGGATCTCGACGTCGAATGGATCAGCGTGCAGAAGGACGCGCGCGCGCAGGATGCCGCGCTGCTGGCGCGCACGCCCGTGCGCCGCTTCGACGCCGATCTGCGCGACTTTTCGGACACGGCGGCGCTGATCCGGTCGCTGGATCTCGTCGTGACGGTCGATACGTCGGTCGCGCATCTGACGGGCGCGTTGGGCCGGCCGGTGTGGATTCTGCTGCCGCATCTGTCCGAATGGCGCTGGCTGACCGGCCGCGACGACAGCCCCTGGTATCCGGACGCGCGGCTGTTCAGGCAAACCCGGACCGGCGACTGGCCGCACGTGGTCGAGGCAGTGCGCGGCGCGCTCGCCGAACGGATGCGGCAAGACGGATTCAGCCGCGCGGAGCCGGCCGGGCGGATCTAGCGGAACGAAAGGATGGGGGGGCGCTTTCGGGCGCCGTTGGGGCGATCGGCGGCGTTCGCGCGCCGCACGATCGGACGAGCGGGCTGAAGACATCGGCCGCGGCGGACGGCAAGCCGTCCCGCACGCGCCGGGCTTGGCCGCGATGCCGGGACGGGGGCCGCGTCCCAGGAGAAGAGCGATGGTGTTTGAAGCAGGACGAGGGCTGCCGCGCGAGGCGGCGGTCGACAGCGTGCTGGGCAGCGCGCGCGCCTTTCATCAACGCGGCGCGCTTGCCGAAGCGGAACGAGGCTATCGCGAAGCGCTGCGGATCGATCCGGATCACGCCGATGCCTGGCATTTGCTCGGCGTGCTGCATTTTCAGCACGGCCGGATGGACGATGCCGACGCCGCCATGCGCCGCGCGATCGAGCGCACGCCGTCGGCGCTGTCGCTGTCGAATCATGCGTCGGTGCTGATCGGTCTCGGCCGCCGCGACGAAGCGCTCGCGCGCACCGACGCGGCGCTCGCGCTCAATCCGGCGCATCCTCGCGCACTGCTGCTGCGCGCCGGTATTCTGGCGGACCTCGGCCGCCACGGCGAAGCGGTCGACGGCTATGCGCGGCTGATCGACGTGGCGCCGACGGCCATCGACGCGTGGTGGCGCCGGGGCGACGCGCTGCGGGTGCTGGGCCGCCACGACGAAGCGCTGGCGTGTGCCGATCGCGCGCTGTCGATCGACGGCCGCGCGTTCGATGCGCATCGGCTGCGCGCGCATGCGCTGCGCGACCTGGGTCGGCTCGACGACGCACTGGACAGCTATGGCCATGCGCTCGCGATTTCGCCCGGCCATGCCGAGACGCTGCTCATGCAGGGCCTCGCGTTCGCGGAGCTGGGCCGCCTGGCGCCCGCGCTCGCGAGCCTGAACGACGCGATCGCGAGCCAGCCCGATAGCGTCGATGCGCTTTACAACAGCGCCGTGGTGCTGGAGCGCCTGGGCCGCTACGGCGACGCGCTGGGCCGCTGCGACCGCGCGCTGCGCATCGCGCCGCTGCACGCGGCCGCGCACGCCAACCGGGGCAATGCGCTGCACGGTCTCGCGCGCCACGCGGAGGCGCTCGACAGTTTCGATCGCGCGCTGGAGATCGCGCCGGCCTCGCTCGAAACGCGCTGCAACCGGTCGCAGACGCTGGTCGTCCTGCGGCGGTACGACGATGCGCTCGACGGCTGCGACCGGGCGCTGGCGCTCGACGACGGCTATGCGCCCGCGTGGTTCGCGCGCGGGAAGATCCTGCAGCGCCTGCACCGCTACGACGAGGCGCTGGCGAGCCACGACCGCGCGCTCGCGCTCGATCCCGCGAACGCGTTCGTGCTGTTCCAGCGCGCGGACACGCTGCGCGCGCTGCGGCGCCACGACGAGGCGCTGGCCGGCTACGATCGCGTGCTCGACATCGATCCGGACGACATCGCCGCGCATTTCACGAAGGCGTTCGTCTATCTGCAGACCGGCCGCTTCGAGGCGGGCTGGCCGGAATACGAATGGCGCTGGCGGGAGCGGCAGGTCGGCGCGCACCGGCGCACGTTCGCGCAGCCGCTCTGGCTCGGCGACGCGCCGCTCGACGGACGGACCATTCTGCTGCATGCGGAGCAGGGGCTCGGCGACACGCTGCAGTTCTGCCGTTACGCGGAGCAGGTCAAGGCGCGCGGCGCGCGGGTCGTCCTGGAGGTGCAGGGCACGTTGAAGGCGCTGCTCGGCAGCGTGCCGGGCGTCGATCAGGTGGTCGCCGCCGGCGAGCCGCTGCCGCCGTTCGACGTCCACTGCCCGCTGCTGAGCCTGCCGTTGGCATTCCGTACCGATTTCGCATCGATTCCGCGCGAGGTGCCGTATCTGCGGGCGGAGCCCGCGCGCGTCGCGCAGTGGCGGGTCCGGCTCGGCGAGCGCCGCCGGCCGCGCATCGGCATCGCTTGGTCCGGCAACCCGAATCACCTCGACGATCACAATCGCTCGATCGCGCTCGATCGTCTGCTGCCGATGCTGGCCGATTCGATCGAATGGATCAGCATCCAGAAGGTGGTGCGCGACGACGAGCGGCCGCTGCTCGATGCTTCGCCCATTCGACATTTCGGCGACGAGATCCGGGACTTCGCCGATACGGCCGCGCTGCTGCAGACGCTCGACGGCGTCGTGAGCGTCGACACCTCGGTCGCGCATCTGGCGGGTGCGCTGGGACGCCCGCTGTGGCTGATGCTGCCGTATCTGCCCGACTGGCGCTGGCTGCTCGATCGCGACGATACGCCGTGGTATCCGGCCGCGCGGCTCGTCAGGCAGACGCGCGCGGGCGACTGGCACGACGTGCTCGCGCGGATCGGCGCCGCGCTGCCGTCGCCGGCCGCGGCCTGAGCGGGGCGCGCGCGATGAGGCACGATCACCAGAGGAACGGTGCGGCGGGACCGTCCGCGCTGCTGCAGGCGGCGATCCGCGATGCGCTGCAGAAAGGGCGTGCGCTGCACGAGCGCGGCGATCTGGCCGAGGCGCAGCGTCTGTATCGCGGCGCGCTCGCGCTCGATCCCGCGCATGCGGAAGCGTTGCTGCTGCTCGGCGCGGCCTGCGACCAGCGCGGCGATCTGGTGCAGGCGGAACAACTGATTGCCCGCGCGTTGCGCACCGAACGGCGTCACGCGTGGGCGTTCGCGAATCACGGTCTCGTGCTCGTGAAACTCGGCCGCCACGACGCGGCGCTGGCGCCGCTGCACGAAGCGCTGCGGCTGGAGCCGCGCCATCCGCAAGCGCATGTCAGCCTCGGCAATGCCCTCCTCGGGCTGGGCCGCCACGCCGACGCGCGCGCCGCCTACGAGCAGGCGCTGGCCGTCGCGCCCGCGCTGGCCGAGGCATGGAGCAACCGCGGCAATGCGCTGCGCGCGCTCGGCCACCCGGCGGATGCGCTGATCAGCTTCGACCGCGCGCTCGCCCTCTCCTCCCACGATTACGCGACCCACGTCAACCGCGCGCACGCGCTGCGCGATCTGAGACGCTACGACGAAGCGCTGCGCGGCTACCGTCTCGCGCTCGTCGTGCGGCCGCACACGCCCGAGCTGCTGTCGCTGTGCGGCGCGATGCTGCTGTCGCTCGGCCGCGACGCGGAAGCGCTCGCCTGCTACGAGCAGGTGCTCGATGCCGCGCCGGACGATCCGGACGCGCTTTACAACAGTTGCGTGGCGCTCGATCTGCTGCGCCGCTACGACGTGCTGCTCGAACGTGCGGACCGGATCCTCGCGCGCGCGCCGGAGCATGCCGCCGCCTGGCTCGGGCGCGCGAACGCGCTGCAGGGGCTGCGCCGCCATGCCGAGGCGGCCGACGCTTACGCGCGGGCGCTCGCGCTCGACCCGGGCCAGCGCGCGGCGCTGGGCAATCAGGCGGTCGCGCTGCGGATGATGGAACGCCACGGCGAGGCGCTCGCGCACTACGACCGCGCGCTGGAAAGCCTGGGGCCGAATGCGCCGATGCTCGTCAGCCGGGGCTATACGCTGCAGCATCTCGGCCGCTACGACGACGCGCTCGCGAGCTTCGGCGCGGCGGCCGGGATCGAACCCGCCGATGCGGCCGGCTGGGCGCTGCGCGGCGGCGCGCTGCAGCAGTTGCAGCGTTTCGACGAGGCGCTCGATTGCTATCGCCGGATGCAGGAACTGGAGCCGGGCAAGCGGGCCGGCCACCACGAGGAAGCGTACTGCCGCCTGCTGCTCGGTGATTTCGCCGCCGGCTGGAAGCAGTACGAGTATCGCTGGCGCACCCCCGAGGCGGCCCAGGCGCGTCGTCATGCGGACCGGCCGTTCTGGTCGGGGCGAGAGCCGCTCGCCGGCAGGACGATCCTGCTGCATGCGGAACAGGGCTACGGCGATACGCTGCAGTTCTGCCGCTATGCGGCGCTCGTCGCCGCGCGCGGCGCGACGGTCGTGCTCGAAGTACCGCGCGCGCTGACGGCGCTGCTGGCGTCGCTGCCCGGCGTGCATCGGCTCGTCGCGTCAGGCGATCCGCTGCCGGCATTCGATCTGCAGTGCCCGCTGCTGAGCCTGCCGCTCGCATTCGGCACCGAACTGGCGACGATCCCCGCGCCGGCGCCGTATCTGCACGCCGACCCCGCGCGCGTGCGCGCGTGGGAGCGGCGGCTCGACGAGCGCGCCGCGCGGGGTCGGCTGAGGGTCGGACTCGCATGGTCGGGCAACCCGACGCACGCGAACGATCTGAACCGCTCGATCGCGCTCGACGCGTTCGCGCCGCTGATCGTGCAAGGCGCGACGTTCGTGAGCCTGCAGCAGGCGGTGCGCGAACGCGACGCCGCCGCGCTGGCCGACAGCGGCATCGTGCATTTCGGCGCCGAGCTGCGGGACTTCGCGGAAACGGCCGCGCTGGTCGCGAATCTCGATCTGGTGATTTCGGTCGATACGTCGGTCGTGCACCTCGCCGGCGCGCTCGGCAAGCCGGTCTGGGTGCTGCTGCCGCGCGTGCCCGACTGGCGCTGGCTGCTGGCGCGCGAGGACAGCCCGTGGTATCCGGCCGCGCGCCTGTTCCGCCAGACCCGGCCGGGCGACTGGCCGGCGGTGATCGAACGCGTGGCCGGCGCGCTGGCGGCGCGGGCCTCGGGCGCGGTGTCCGGCGAGCGGGTTGCCTAGCTTTTCGGACGACAAAATGGTCCGTAACACCGGAAATACGTGTGCCACGCCGGCCCCGTAATTTCGAAGGATGGGCGAATCCTATCAATTGATATCGGCGGCGCCGCTCCGGGGCACGGTGGAGCACAGCGCACGAATCATCCTTTCTTCGAGTCTGGGGCAGTGACAATGGCGGCACGCGCGCGCGTACAACGAGACCTTCCTTCCACGACGGTATTGCGCGCGGAGCTTCGGCCGCTGTGCCGCGCGATCGCCGTGATGCTCGCGGCGGGCGTCGCCGCGCACGCGCATGCCGGACTCGTGAACCTGGGGCAGGCGGCGGGCGCGCGCCCGGGCGCGGCGGCGGGCGGCGCCGGCGGCGCGGGCATGACGAATCTCGGCGTGTCGCCGCAGCAGGCGCTGCAGGTGAGCCGGCCGTCGATCCAGAACCTCGGGAATGCGGCGCAGGCCATCGCGGCGCAGATCGCCGCGCAGCGCAACGCGGCGGCCGCGGCGGGTTCGCTCGCGTCGAACGTGCCGAACGGGCTCGCGCCCGGCGGGTTGCAGGTGGCGCCGGGCGCGAGCAGCGACCCGAACAATCCGGTGCTGTGGATCAACGCGAACCAGCCGACCCAGGCGACGGACGGCAGCGGGCACGTGAACGTCGACGTCAAGCAGACCGCGCAGAACGCGGTGGTGACGTGGCAGACGATGAACGTCGGCCGCCAGACCACGCTGAATTTCGACCAGTCGCAAGGCACCCAGACCAACGGCGCGAACAACTGGGCGGTGCTGAACCGCGTGAACGATCCGAGCGGCCGGCCGAGCCAGATCCTCGGCAACGTCACGGCCCAGGGCGCGGTGTACGTGATCAACCGCAACGGCATCCTGTTCGGCGCCGGCTCGCAGGTCAACGTGCATTCGCTGGTCGCGTCGTCGCTCGACCTGCTGAACCTGAGGAACACGGTCCAGCAGAGCGGCGGCGACGTGGCCGCGAGCAACAAGATATTCCTCAGCATGCCCGCGGGTACCGCGGGCGGGCTCGCGAATCCGGAGGCGAGCAATTCGTCGACCGGGCAGGCGTACACGCCGAACGCGATCCTCGGGCTCGGCAACCAGGCAACCGTGTCGTCCGCGAGCCAGTATCAGCCGCCGGGCGACATCCAGATCCAGCAGGGCGCGTCGATCGCGACGCATGCGAACGGCACCGCGAGCGACGGCGGTTTCGTGCTGGTCGCGGCGCCGAACCTCAACAACGGCGGCAGCATCAGCGCGACCGACGGGCAGGTGGTGCTGGCGGCGGGCGTCGGCGTGAGCCTGGTGCCCAACGCGGGCGCGCCGCAGGTGCTGCAGCCGGAATTGAGCGGCAGGGTGGGGGTGGGGAGCGGCCAGAACCTGGTCGACATCACGCCGGCGGGAACGCTGACCAATACCGGCATCGTCCAGGCCGTGCGCGGCAACATTAACCTGCTCGGCAGCCGCGTCGCGCAGAACGGCGTGGCCGGCGTGACGACGAGCATCAACACGCCGGGCAGGATCACGATCTCGACCGGCGACGAATACAACTCGAACAATCCGCTGGGGCAGCCGTACACGGCGGGCGGCAAACCGGTGACCACCCAGCTCGGCTTCGGCGGGGACGCGCCCAATCGCGCGGGCTTGCTGACCTTCGGCCCGAACTCGGTCACGACGGTCATGCCGGACTCGAACGGCCAGACCGCGACGTCGGCGCCGGGTACGACGTTTGCGCCCGGCAGCGTGTCGATGACGGCGGGGTCGGTCTGGTTCCAGGGCGGCTCGCTGATCGAGGCGCCGGGGTCGACGGTGACGGTGGCCGCGCTGACGCCGTCCAGCAGCAACGCGGCCACCGCCTCGACGCCGTCGCAGCCGCCCGGCGACACGGCGGTCCAGGGGCGCATCTATCTCGACACGGGCGCGACGATCGACGTGTCGGGTCTCGCGAACGTCGAGTTGCCGATCGCGGCGACGCTGGTCACGATTCCGCGCATCGGCCAGAACGAGCTGGCCGATTCGCCGCTGCTGCGCAACGGCTTCCTGTTCGGCACCAAGAACATCGTGGTCGACAGCACGCTCACGGGCACCAACAGCGACGGCCTGCAATGGGTCGGCAGCCCGATCCTGAACCTGACCGGCGCCGTGAGCCTGATTCCGCGCACGGTCGACCAGCTGCTGACCAACGGCGGCACGATCACGCTGTCGGGCAACCAGGTGATGACCGCGACCGGCTCGTCGATGAACCTGAACGGCGGCTATGTCCACTATGACGGGGGCAGGGTCAACACCACGCGCCTCGTCGACGCGAACGGCGCGCTCGTGCCGATCGGCCAGGCGAGCCCTTACGACACCTATGTCGGCATCGCCGGGCAATTCGTCGAGAGCCATCCGCGCTGGGGCGTGACGACCAACTGGTTCAACCCGATCGTGACGGGCGGCGCCTATCAGTCCGACTACATCGTCGGCGGCAATGCGGGCACGCTGAACCTGTTCGCGTCGCAGGCGCTCGTGCTCGACGGCGCGATCACGGCGCTCGCGTTCGGCGGGTCGAAGCAGGTGCAGGGCAACAGTCAGCCGAGCGGCGGCACCTTCAACCTGGGGAGCGATCCCGCGTCGACGCTGACCGGCAACCTGGCGGGGCTGAGCCAGGGCGCGGGAACCGCCGTGAGCGGCGTATCCGGCCGCGTGATCCTGCAGGACAGCGCGCCGCAGCTCGGCAGCGTCGCGCCGGGCTTCTCGATCGACACGCCGCTCGATGCCGCCGCGTCGAACAGCCTGTCCGGCACCGATCCGAACAACCTGCTGGCCACCATGGTGGTGCCGGTCGATACGCTGAACGCGGGGGGATTCTCCAAGCTCAGCGTCAAGGAAGACAAGACCGGCGGCAAGGGATTCACGGTCGCGGAAAACACCCGGCTGCAACTGCAGCCCGGCGGCTCGATCACGCTGTCCAACCAGATCGGCACGGATTCGGTGCTCGGGGCGCTGATCGTCCCGTCCGGCACGATCTCGATCTCGAGCGGCGGCGATCTCGTGGTCGGCCGCAACGGGCTGCTCAGCGTCGCCGGCCAGTGGGTGAACAACGATATCCAGATGGCGCCGGGCACCACGCCGGGCGGCAGCCAGTTCATCAACGGCGGCAGCATCACGCTGGCGACGGTGCCCGGTTCCGATATCACGCCGAGCCACCCGGACATGACCGGCTCGATCGTTCTGCAGCCGGGCAGCGTGATCGACGTGTCCAGCGGCGGGCAGATGCTGGCGAACGGCCAGATGCTGATGCAGAACGGCGTGGCGGCCGGCAAGGCCGGCAACCTGTCGTTGCTCGGCTATGACGCGCCGAATGGCGCCTCGCAATACGGCATCGATGCGGGTCAGCCGACCTTGCCGACCAATCAGCCGTTGGCCGGTTCGATCCAGCTGGGCGGCACCATCAAGAGCGCCGGTTTTTCGGGCGGCGGCACCTTGACGCTGCAGGCGCTGGGTTTCCAGATCGGCGGCGATCCGGCCCAGGCGCCGGGATGGGCGTTGATGCTGCCGGGCGATTTCTTCGCGCAGCAGGGCTTCGGCAAGTACGTGCTGAATGCGCTTTACGACGCGACGGTCGCGCCCGGCGCGACCGTGCGCCTGACCCAGCAGAACCTGATTCCGAATGCGGCGGCGCTGCAACAGGCGGCCACGGGTACCGATCTGTCGAGCGCTGCGCTGACCGCGCCCGGCACGCTGGATGCCTATCACCGTCAAGCCACGAGCCTCGTGGTGACGGGCGGCGGCTACGCGGCGTGGAGGAACCTGGCCGGCGCGATTCCCGCCTACGCCGGCGTGACCGGCGGCGTGACGGTCGGGCAGAACGCATCGATCGTCGGCGATGCGGGCGCGAGCATCGGGCTCGGCTCGCCCGCCCAGGTGACGGTGCTGGGTTCGCTGATCGCGCCGGGCGGTTCGATTACGCTGAGCGCGGATTCGACCAGCGGCTATCTGGCGCAACCGGGCCAGTACGTCGGTCCGGGCGGCTTCACGAGTGCCGGCAAGTCGGTGTGGCTCGGTCCGAACGCGGTGCTCGACGTGTCCGGCGTGGCGCTGACCAACCCGCTCGCCGCGCCGGTCAGGAACGGCGCGGCGACGTTCACGCCCGATACCGGCAAGGTGCTGCCCGGCGGCTCCGTGGCGATCTCGGACGACACCGGCTACGTGGTCGCGCAGAGCGGGTCGCGGATCAACGTGTCGGGGGCGTCGGCGGCCTTCGATCAGTTGCAGGCCAACGGCGGGTATGCGCGGCAGCCGGTGTGGAGCGACGCGGGTTCGATCACGATCGGCGCGTCGAGCGGCCTGTACTTCGACGGAACGCTCAGCGCCCGACCGGGCGCCGGCGCGGCGCAGGGCGGCTCGCTCGCGATCGTGGCGGAAGTGAATCCCATTGCGTCCGCCAGCGAAGCGGGGGGCGCCAAGGCTCCGTTGCCCGGCGCGACGGCCCTGATCGTGCAGCAGAGCGGGGATCTCGCGCCGGCGGGGCTCGCGCCGGGGCAGGATCTCGTCGATCGCGTCGGCGTGCCCTACACCACGCCGGCGAGCAGCAAGGCTTATCAACCCTCGGGCGTGCTGCGGTTCTCGGCGGACCGTCTCACGGGTTCGGGCCTCTCGACCCTGGTGCTCAACGGCACGACATCGCTGAACGGCGCGCCCGACAAGACGCCGGTGCCGGTCGCGTTCGCGGGCAACGTCGACCTCACGCTCTCCAAGGCCGTGGTCATCGATACCGGCAGGCTGATCGCGCTGCCCGCCGGCAGTACCTCGATTCCGTCGACCTCCGCCGGCACGAGCGCGATCGGCGCGCCCGCCGTGTCGATCGACGCGCCCTACGTCGCGCTCGTCGGTCCGGCGTTCGCCAATACCTCGGTCACGATGTCGCCCGTGCAGGCGCTCGCGGACGGCACGCTGAACGTCAACGCATCGTTCATCGATCTGGAAAACCAGTTCCAGCTCAACAACTTCGGCCAGGCGAATTTCACGAGCAGCGGCGACATCCGCCTGAGTTCCACCAACTTCAGTCTCGCGAACGGCGCACCCAACGCGCTCGCGGCCGGCGAACTGTTCACGCCGGGCAACCTGGCGTTCACGGCGGCGGATCTGTATCCGTCGACCGGCAGCACGTTCATCGTCGACGCGGTCGGCCCGACCGATCCGTCGACCGGCAAGCCGAAGCCGACCACGATCACGTTCGCGTCGAACGGCGCATCGGCGACGCCGCTGTCGGCGGGCGGCGCGCTGCTGGTCGATGCGACGAACATCGTGCAGGGCGGAACCGTGCGCGCGCCGTCGGGCACCCTCGTGTTCGGCGTCGGCGATCCGACCAGTGCGACGACCCAGGCGCAGTTCAACAACCTGCCGCTCGTCGCGACGAATTCGGTCGCGCTGACGAACGGCAGCGTGACGTCGGTATCGAACGGCGGCCTCGTCATTCCGTACGGCACGACCGTCGACGGCGTGGAGTGGCAATTCAATCCGCTCGCCAATGCGAATGCCGCGCCGGATCTGACGGCGCCGCCTTCGAAGTACATCGGCGTGAACGGCGGCAGCGTCGCGCTGAATCCGGGCGCGAAGATCGACCTGTCGGGCGGCGGCAACCTGCAGGCGGCCGAATGGGTCGCGGGCACGGGCGGCACGCGCGACATCCTGTCGCAATACAGCGTGAACTACGCGACGAATCCCACCGGCACCGCGGTGCCGGTGAACGTGGGCGCGGGCAACGTCTATGCGATCGTGCCGGGCGCGCAGTCGCCCGTCGCCGCGTACGATCCGATGTTCGCGCAGTCGCTGCAGCCTTCGCCCAACAGTAACGGCACGGTGGGGACGACCGCGCAGAGCATGGGCGTGGGCCAGGCGTCGCTGACGGACGGGGTGGGCCAGTCGGTGTACCTGTCGGGCGTGCCGGGGCTCGCGGCGGGCTTCTACACGCTGCTGCCGGGCAAGTATGCGACGCTGCCGGGCGCCTTCCGGGTGACGGTGTCGAGTCTCGGCGGCGCGGTCGCGCCGGGCGCGAGCCAGGTGCTGCCCGACGGCACCGTGTCGGTGGCCGGGTACTTCGGCAACGCGCTGTCGGGCAGCCGCAGCGCGACGCCGACGCTGTTCAACGTCCAGTCCGGCCCGGTGTGGCAGCAGTACTCGCAGTACACGCTGAGCGGGGCCAACACCTTCTTCCCGACGCAGGCGGCGAGCCAGGGCAACGTGTCGCCGGCGCTGCCGGTGGACGGCGGGCAGCTGGTGCTGGGCGCCGTCAAGGCGTTGACGCTGGGCGCGACGCTGAACGCGGCGGCGGGCACGGGCGGCGCGCCGGCGGAGGTCGACGTCGCGTCGCAGGACATCCAGATCACCGGCAACGGCGCGGCGGCGCTGCCGGGATACCTGCAGATCGGCGCGGACGCGCTCGACTCGCTGAACGCGGGCAGCCTGCTGATCGGCGGCACGCGTTCGCAGACGTCGAGCGGCATCGCGATCAACCCGATCGCGAACAGCATCGTCGTGTCGAACACGGCGAGCGATGCGCTGAAGGGCCCCGAGATTCTGCTCGCGACGAAGACCGACGCGACCGGCACCGATCCGAACGCGGCGAATGGGCTGCGCGTCGACGCGGGCAGCGCGATCACGGCGAACGGCGCGTATCCGGCGGCGAAGGATGCGCCGATCGCGGTGTCGGGCGACGGCGCGCTGCTGCGCGTGTCGAACGGCGCGATGGTTCCCGTGACGCGCACGAATGCGGCCGGCACGGGCCTCCTGAGCGTGGGCGCGGGCGCGACGCTGACGGGCGGCGCGGCGCTGACGCTCGATTCGTCGGGCAACCTGAAAGTGGACCCGAGCGCGGTGCTCTCCGCGCGCGCGATCGCCGCCGACGGCTCGGCCATCACGTTCACGAACGCCACGGGGCCGGCGGCCGCGAACCTGCCGGGCTTCGTGCTGAATGCCGCGGGGCTCGCGCAGCTCGCGAACGCGCAGCAGGTGATCCTGCGCAGCAGCGGGGCGATCAACTTCGTGGGCAATGTGTCGGCGACGTTCGGCAGCAGCGTCGATCTGAGCGCGGGACGCTTCGCGAGCGACGGCGGCGCGGTCACGCTGAACGCGCAGCAGATCGCGTTCACGAACGAGACCGGCGCGCCGGCGACGGGCGCCGCGTCAGGCGGCGGCACGCTGACCGTGAACGCGAAGGAGATCGACCTCGGCGCCGGCAACAAGACCGTGAGCGGCTTCGGCGCGGTGACGATGAACGCGACGGGCGGCATCGTCGGGCAGGGCAGCGGCACGTTCGATTTCGGCGCGCTGCCCGTGACGATGAATGCGCCGGTGTATTTCGCGGATACCCGCTCCGCATCCACCGTGAAGACGACCGGCGCGCTGAACCTGAACGGCGCGGCGGGCACGGCGCTTGCGCTGACGCCCGTGGGCGGCGCGTGGCATTTCGTCGGCGGGACCGTCAACGACAACGCGACGCTCAGCGCGCCGGCGGGGAACGTGAGCCTGGAGGCGACCACCGGCGATCTGACGGTCGGCGGCGGCGCGAAGATCAGCTCGGCCGGCGTGTCGAAACAGTTCTTCGATCTCGTGCAATACGCGCCCGCGGGTGCGATCGCGCTCACGTCGGATATCGGCTCGGTCAACGTGCAGCAGGGCGCGACGCTGGATTTCTCCGGCGCGAACGGCGGCGGCGCGGCGGGCGTCGTCGTGCTGTCGGCGCCGCAACAGGTCGTGAACCTGAACGGCACGCTGAAGGGCAACGCATCGCCGGGCTTCGCGGGCGGCTCGTTCTCGCTGAACACGGGCGGGGCGGTGAACCTCGACGGGCTGGCGGGCACGCTCGCGTCGAGCGGCGTGAACAACGCGATCGCGATCCAGACGAAGTCGGGCAACCTCACGCTGTCGCAGGGGAACACGCTGACGGCGCAGCAGGTTGCGCTGACGGCCGACGGCGGCGTCGGCGATCCGGGCAACGGCAACGTGCGGATCCTCGGGACGGTCAACGCATCGGGCAAGGCGGGCGGCGAGATCGATCTGTACGGCCGCAACGGCGTGGACGTCGAGGGCGCGCTGATCGCGCGGGCCTGCGCATCGGGCAACGCGTGCAGCGACCCGCAACTGAATCCCGCGCAGCGCGGCGGCACGGTCAACATCGGCATCAAGGGCGTGCCCGATACCTCGGGCGGCGTGGCGCAGCTCGATCCGACCTACGGCTACGAACGGATGTCGAAGGGCGGTTCGGGGGCGATCACGATCGGCCCGAACGCGCAGATCGACGTATCGGGCGGCACGGCGGGCGGGCTGTCGGGCGGGACCGTGCGTTTGCGCGCGCCGGTGCTCGACGACCGGACGGTGAACGTCACGCTGAATCCGACCGCGACGATCACCGGCGCGCGCGCGGTGAACCTCGAGGCATACGCGGTGTGGAGCACGACGGACCCCGGCACGGGCGCGAAGCATTTCGACGGCATCGTCGATCCGGCGGGGTGGTACGACCCGACGGGGAATCTGGTCGGGGGCACGTTCACGAGCCAGGACGGCAAGACCACGATCACCTATACGCCGGGCAGCGGCGGCGCGGCAGGCACGCTGTCGAGCGATCCGGGCGCCTCGGCGGCCCAGATCGCCGCCGATCTGGCGGCGCTGCTGCAGAACGACTTCTTCGCGCCGGGAACGGCGAACGCGAATCACCAGACGTTCTACGGCTACCAGAACGGAGACGCGACGAAGGCGGTGCCCGGCACGCTGATGGGCTTCGTGCAGCACGGGCTGGATGGCGTCGCGCAGCAGTTCGCGGGGACGCGGGTCGCGAACTTCAACGTCGTGCCCGGGATCGAGCTGGACAATCCGAGCCCGAGCATCAACGGCGGCGACATCTCGGTGCTGACGAACTGGAACCTCGGCGCGGGGGCGTCGCCCACGCAGCTCGCGTTCCGGTTCAATGGACAGGCGCCGGACGTCACGTTCCGCGCCGATAACAACGTGAAGGTCAAGGCGAGTCTGACGGACGGGTTCTTTCAGATCGCGAATCCGACGGGAAGCGTGGCGACGATTCAGGTGCCGGCGGGGTCGAGTTTCAATACGACGTATGCGGAATTCAATAGCAAGCTACCGGGTGCCAGCCAGCCTTTCAGTTACTACAGCAATGCCAATGGCTACAACTATGGGATTACGGCGCCGGTCAACTTCACGGTGACGCCAGCAAATGCGGCAGAGGTGGCGCAATACGAAGGCCAGTACAACGCCTATTTCCAGTTTCTCAGCGCGTCCTCAGGACTTAAGCCACCCGCTACCACCGCATTCTTGGCGGCGGCGGGATTCAACAATGCTTCGTCAGCGATTGCCGGTCAGCCTACTTTATCGGTTTTACCTCCGACGGCAGCGGCAGCGGCACAGGATGCCACGCTGTACTTGCGGTACTTGGCAGATTACACGCGAGTTTTCAAGGCATTGTTGAATATAAACGCCAAGACGGGCGTGTATGGAAAGCTGCCGTTTCTGCGTCCCCCTCCGCCCGTGCTTGGACCTTTAATCACCTCAACGACAATCAGCAACGGCACGCTGTCTACCGACAACTCGCCTTCGCCTGTGCCCGTCGCCGGCGACGCGCTGCCGCTTTTGTCCGCGTCTTTGACCGGTGGATCGAGTTCATCGTTTCGCATCGTTTCAGGTTCAAACCTGTCGAGCGCCAATCCTCTGTCTTTGCAGGCATCGTCGTTGTTTTCGGGGGCGTCGGGGGCAACCGGGCAGAGCGGCGGCAATGTCGTGCTCAGTGGGAATTTCGACTATAACAACGCGAATAGTCCGAATAACCCGAACAGTCTGCTGATCGTCGCTCCGACGATGATACGCACGGGTATCGGTTCGATAGACATCGCCGCGGGCAACAATGTCGCGCTGTTCGATCCGGCCAGCGCACAAAATCCGGCGACGATCCTGCCTGGCGTGATCTACACGGCGGGTGCACCGGCAGCCGGCGCGCCCGCGTCGAACAACGCGGCAACGATCGTGAACGGGGCTTCGCAAGGTAAGCCCAATACGTTCGTTTCCGCCAGCGTCAACCCGGATTCCGCGGGCGATATTTCGATCCAGGCGCAGGGCGGCATTTCCGGTGCCGGAAATGTCGTCGACAAGACGGGTGCGATATCAGGCAATGCGGGGCAGAACATCGGCCAATTCTGGTGGCCATGGATGGAGCTCGGCAATCCGGGCGGCCCGAGCGGCCTCACGCAAACCTCGATCAATTTCGGCGGATTCGATCAGGGCGTGATGAGCGTCGGCGGCAATGTGTCGGTCAGTGCGGGCGGCAACATCACCGATCTGTCGGTTTCCCTGCCGACCACCTGGTATCTGACGAATGCCGGTACGGGAACGCCGGCCGTCAACACCGTCGGCGGGGGCAACCTCTCGGTCAAGGCGGGTGGGGACATCCTGAGCGGAAGTTACTTCGTCGCGAAAGGGACGGGCAGCATCGACGCGGGTGGAGCGATCCGCTCCGACGGCGTCAATTACACGACTTACAACCCCAACGTCGGCCAGGCGGGGCAACTGCCGACGCTCTCCCTGGGGCCGGTGTCCACGGTGCTCGCGGTGCAGGACGGCACGTTGAATGTCAGTGCCCGGCAGGGTGCGGATATCGGCGGGGTAGTCGATCCGTCCTATCTGCCGGGTGGAGATGGCCAGGGATACTCGAGCGCCTCGGCAGTCAACGTCGCATCGACAACCGGCGACGTCACGTTCGGCACGCTCGGTTCGGCGGCCGCTAGAGCCCTGCTGCAGGGAGGCAGCGCCATCCTGCCGGCGAACGTGAACCTGACCGCGTTCACGGGCGGCATCACCATCGCATCCAGCGGGGAATTGTTCCCGTCGGCGACAGGCAATCTCAACCTGATCGCGGATCAGACGATCAATCTCTCCACGTTGAACGGAATGGCGCTCGGCCTGACGACAGGGGGCAACAAGAATCTCGCATCGGCGCCGATATTCGGCATGCTGGATGTCGACCCCGCATCGATGCCTTCGCCGACGAATCCCAATGCGGGCGTGATCTTTCCCAATACCAGTACGTCTTCCGCGCACGCGCAAAATGCGCTCCATGCGAACGATACGGTTCCGGTTCGCATCTACAGCCTGAACGGCAGTATCGTCAACGGTATTCTGGAGCCGGTTGGTGCGAAAAATGCAGGGTTCTACGACAACCTGATTCCCGTTTTTGTCGACAAGCCCGCGTTGATTCAAGCGGGCCAGGACATCGTGAATCTCTCGTTCCAGGGGCAGAACCTGCGCCGCTCCGATATCACCCGGATCGTTGCGGGACGCGACATCTACGATACGCCGCTAGTCAACGCTGGAAACAGCCCCGCGATACCGAGCCTGATCCTGGGCGGTCCTGGAACCTTCGACGTCGAAGCGGGCCGCAATATCGGGCCGCTGACGAATCAGGGCGAAGAATATGCGGTGTATAACACGGCCAATCCGGGGTTGCCGACCGGTATTCTCGCGGTCGGCAACGCGAACAACCCGAACCTGCCGCACGAAAGCGCGAACATCCAGGTGCTGTTCGGCGTTGGCCCGGGTATCGACGACGCGGGGTTCATCTCGACGTACATCGATCCGTCCCGCTCGGTGCCGGGCGTCCCCAGCACGACGCCCGCGCTGATCGCGTTCATGGAGCAATACGATGCCGGGCTGAGCGTGGACACGGGTCTCGCGGCGGACAAGGCGGCCGCGCAGAGCCGGGTCGGCACGTTGACGGCACAGCAGGCATGGGCGCAGTTCCAGGCGCTGCCGCCCTATGTGCAGCAGCTGTTCGCCGAACAGGCGCTGTTCAGCGTGCTGACCAGCGTGGGCACCGACTACAACAATCCGGCCAGCCCGTACTACCAGCAGTACGCGCGCGGCTATCAGGCGATCAATACGCTGTTCCCGGCTTCGTTCGGCTACACCGCGAACCATCTCGGCGGCGGCAGCAACGGCGCGAACCAGCTGATCGGCACCGGCAATCTCGACATCCGCAGCACGACGATCCAGACGCAGCAGGGCGGCAACGTCTCGATTCTCGGGCCGGGCGGCCAGGCGCTGGTGGGCAGCACGTCGGCGCCGCCGGAGATCGTCGCCGCGAACGGCAAGGTCGTCGCGGGGCCGGGGACGCAGGGCATCCTCACGCTCGAGCAGGGCGACATCAACATCTTCACCGACCGCAGCGTGCTGCTCGCGCAGAGCCGGATCTTCACCGAGCAGGGCGGCGATATGACGATCTGGAGTTCCAACGGCGACATCAACGCCGGCAAGGGCTCCAAGTCGGTGGCCGATACGCCCGCGCCCAACTACGTGTGCGATGCGAATCACTACTGCACGGTCGATGCGCGCGGCGAAGTCACGGGCGCGGGCATCGGCACGCTGCAGTCGCTGCCGGGCGTGCCGCCGGGCACGGTCAACCTGATCGCGCCGCGCGGCACGGTGGATGCGGGCGATGCGGGGATCCGCACCGGCAATCTCAATGTCGCCGCGCTGCAAGTTGCGAACGCCGACAACATCCAGGTGACGGGCAAGTCGACGGGGATTCCGGTCGTCGAGGCGGTGAATACCGGCGCGCTGACGGCCGCGAGTTCGGCCGCGTCGGCCGCGAGCCAGATGGCGCAGGATATCGTGAAGAACAATGCGTCGGGCGGGGGGGCGCGCCGCTGGGCGATCACGGTGCAGGTCGAGAGCTTCGGGGAAGGCGGCGACGACGGGCGCAAGAAGCGCAAGCAGGCGCAGGTCGGCTACGACTCGTCCAGCGCGGTGTCCATACTTGGGTTCGGCGGCGTGGGGAAAACGCAGCGGGCGGTGCTCAGCAAGGCGGAGCAGGACAAGCTGGGGAAGATATAGCGCGGTTCGTCGTTATCTTCGCGCGTGACACGCCGGGCTGGCGGCAACGCCGCTGCTACCCGTCGCGGCGACGAAGTTGACCGGCACCCTTGAGAAGAGCCCGGCGAAGTACTGCGTTTCCGCGAACGTGACGCCCGAAGCGGTGTTCGCCGTCGTACAGACCTGGGCCAGGTGAGCCGTCAGCAGATCGGTCGTGCCGCTGTTGTCGGCGCGGTAGACGACCTTGATCGGCGCGTTGAGCGCGTAGGCCGAACCGGTGTCGGGGTTGATGACGGAGTTCCAGTTCGTCAGCTTGCCAGAGAAGATGCCGCACAGAGCGTCGTCGATCAGCGCGACGGTCGCAGCCGGGCTGGGGCCCGTGCCCGACGGCGGGGGCAGGACGGGGCCGGTGCCGGCCGGTGCGTTCACGAGGGGAATCGCGATCGGCGTGACGATGTACGGGATCTGGATCAGCGGGCCGCTGGTCTTGCCCAGGGCGCCCTGATAGGCGGTGATTTGCGACGAGGCGAGCGGCGCGTCGCTGTTCGCGAAGTCGACCGTGCCGGTCACGCCCGCGCCGAATTGCGTCGGATCGTTGTTCAGGAATGCGGTCTGGCCCTTGCCCGAGCCCACCGAGTAGTACGTGGCCGTACCGTTGGCGGCCGGGAACACGGCGATTTCCGAGTTGATCATCGGGGCGACGCGCGACGAGCCACCGCCGGGCAATGTCGGAGGGGTTTGCGCCAACGCGGCTGATGATCCCATGATCGAGACGGTCAGAGCGACCCGCCCGGCATATCTTGCGCTTGGCCGAGTTCACGTGTGCTCCGTGAATGAAGGCCACTGACGGGTCCGCCGTCGAGTTCCAGGTATCGAATTCGTCATGCCGGGAGGGGCGACAGGCGGATGGACGTCGCCACACGGCCACCGTCGCAGGATCTGCTCGTATCGAATCATCGAAGTGCGACGATCGTCCGCTTGATCATCGAAAGAGGCGGACCGAAGCGCGATCGGTAAGCGACCGGATATCTGACGGGGAACAGGACGCCGACTTCGTTAATCGACGGTTCAAAAGAATCGCGGCCCCGACAAGCAGGGCCGCGATGTGATGCTCAGGAAACAGTGAAGCGGTCGTCGATTAACGACCCGTCACGGTACCCGTGCAGACGGACGCATTGCCGATGTCGAGATTCCAGCCGCTGGCGTTGGACAGGAAGTCGTTGCTGATGGCGGTGGCGAATGCCGACGGAACCGTATCGAAGCCGTTGCCGTTGATGATCGCGGCGTCGCTCGAATAGTGCTGGTTCAGGAAGCTCACGACGGACTGCGCCGGGCTCGGGCTGTTGCTTTGCGGGTTCGCATAGCACTGGCTGACGATGATCTGGCTCGTGCCGGAGATCGGGTAGCCCGTCGTCGGATTGCTGGCGTTCGGCACCCAGTTGGTTTGAACCTTGGCCGTCGGCTTCGTCGTCGGTGCGGTGAACGTACCGACCGCAGCGGTCGCGTTCTGATACGTCGGGATGACGTCCGTGCCCGTGGTGGCGTTACGCAGGCTCGCGACCGACAGGTTGTTGCTCTGTGCCGGTGCGCTCGACGGTGCGAGGAACGTGTTCGTGTAGTCCGGGCTCAGGTAGGAGAGCGCGGCAGTACCGGCAGCCGACAGGCTCGCCAGGCTGGCGGCAACACCGCCGCTACCCGTCGCGGCGACGAAGTTCGCCGGCACCGTCGAGAACTGTCCGGCGAAGTTCTGCGTTTCCACGAACGTGACGCCCGAAGCGGTGTTCGCCGTCGTACAGACCTGGGCCAGGTGAGCCGTCAGCAGATCGGTCGTGCCGCTGTTGTCGGCGCGGTAGACGACCTTGATCGGCGCGTTGAGCGCGTAGGCCGAACCGGTGTCGGGGTTGATGACGGAGTTCCAGTTCGTCAGCTTGCCCGAGAAGATGCCGCACAGATCGTCGTCGTTCAGCGCGACGGTCGCAGCCGGGCTGGGGCCCGTGCCCGACGGCGGGGGCAGGACGGGGCCGGTGCCGGCCGGTGCGTTCACGAGGGGAATCGCGATCGGCGTGACGATGTACGGGATCTGGATCAGCGGGCCGCTGGTCTTGCCCAGGGCGCCCTGATAGGCGGTGATTTGCGACGAGGCGAGCGGCGCGTCGCTGTTCGCGAAGTCGACCGTGCCGGTCACGCCCGCGCCGAATTGCGTCGGATCGTTGTTCAGGAATGCGGTCTGGCCCTTGCCCGAGCCCACCGAGTAGTACGTGGCCGTACCGTTGGCGGCCGGGAACACGGCGATTTCCGAGTTGATCGTCGGAGCGACGAGCGACGAGCCACCGCCGAGCAGCGAGGGCGCGGCGGCCATGGCTGCGGACGCGCCCATGACCGAGATAAGGAGGGCAACTGCCTGACAAATCTTGCGCTGACTGGATTTCATGAGAATTCCTTGGAACGAAGATGATGAACGGGAGCCTGCGAGTGCAGCGACGGCACGCGTCAACTGCGGCGACAAATTTAATTCGAAAGCCGTTCAGGAGGCGTGAATTTTTAATAACCGAAGGTGCCCAACATTTTGCCAATCGGGTTAATGGAGGATGACGGTTTAGTTGATGCGATTAAAAATAAGGAAAGGATGTCGGTCGAGACGAATATCCGTTTTTTACCGGGATTAGATGCAAATTTTCGTCATGGGCGATTTCAAAATTTCCGAATTTAATCGTGACCTGAAGATGACGAATACGCAAAAACAAGACAGATGGATCATTGTCGGGAAGGTTGAAACTTCAATCGATTTCCGATCGATTTCAGGAAGGCCGCCGCGCCGGTCCCGGGGGCGCAGCCCCGCCGATATGTTGCCCACCATCCGTCACAAATTTGATCGGGTTCGCTGCTTAGTCTTGATGCCGGGAATCCGCCGGCGCCGGGGCGCCAAGCGCGGATCGACCCGACTCACGCGTGCGCGGCATGCGGGGCTTCGGCCGACGACGCGCGGGCGCGCCGGGCATGCCGACGGCTTTCGAAGCGTGGATGCGTTGAGGGTCACTGGCGGAGCAACACATGTCGGCATTCCGGTACGAAGCGATCGATCAGGCGGGCAAGACGTCGAAGGGCGTGCTGGAGGCGGACAGCGCGCGGGGCGGGCGCAATCAGCTGCGCACGAAGGGGCTGACGCCGCTCGTGGTCGAGCCGGCCGCGCTGCGCGCGCAGGGCGACCGCACCAGGCGCCTGTCGGGCGGCCGCAAGCTTTCGCAGCGCGAGCAGGCGATCCTCACGCGCCAGCTCGCGAGCCTGCTGACCGCGGGCCTGCCGCTCGACGAAGCGCTGTCCGTGCTGAGCGAGCAGGCCGAGCGCGACTACCTTCGCGAGCTGATGGCGGCGATTCGCGCCGAAGTCGTCGGCGGCCATTCGTTCGCGAACGCGCTGTCGCAGCATCCGCGCGACTTCCCCGAGATCTACCGCGCGCTGGTCGCGGCAGGCGAGCACACCGGCAAGCTCGGCATCGTGCTGTCGCGGCTCGCCGACTACATCGAACAAAGCAACGCGCTCCGGCAGAAGATCCTGGTCGCGTTCACCTATCCCGCCGTGGTCACGCTGATCGCGTTCGGCATCGTCACGTTCCTGTTGAGCTACGTGGTGCCGCAGGTCGCCAACGTGTTCGTCAGCACGAAGCAGCAACTGCCGTTTCTGACCGTCGCGATGATGGCGCTGTCCGGCTTCGTGCGGCATTGGTGGTGGGCGGCGCTGCTCGCGACCGGGCTCGTGGTCTGGCTGATTCGCCGGATTCTCGCGAAGCCCGGCCCGCGGCTCGCGTTCGATCGATGGGCGCTGACCGCGCCGCTCTTCGGCAAGCTCGTGCGCGGCTACAACACGGTGCGCTTCGCGAGCACGCTCGGCATCCTGAGCGCGGCCGGCGTGCCGATCCTGCGCGCGCTGCAGGCGGCGGGAGAAACGCTCAGCAACCGGGCGATGCTCGGCAACATCGAGGATGCGATCGTGCGCGTGCGCGAGGGCTCGTCGCTGTCGCGCGCGCTCAACAACGTGAAGACCTTTCCGCCGGTGCTGGTGCATCTGATCCGCTCGGGCGAGGCGACGGGCGACGTGACGACGATGCTCGACCGCGCGGCGCAAGGCGAATCGCGCGAACTGGAACGCAAGACGATGATGCTCACGAGTCTGCTCGAACCGCTGCTGATTCTGACGATGGGCGGCGTCGTGCTCGTGATCGTGCTCGCCGTGATGATGCCGATCATCGAACTGAACAACATGGTGCAGTGATGCGGGCGTCGGAGAGGGCAACTGTTCGAGGGGCGGCGGGTAGCGGGCGGCGCGATCGCATGTCGCCGATCGGCCGATATGGCCGATATGGCCGCGGCGACGATCCGGATGTGCAATCACGGGGCCGCGACACAGGCCGCATCGCGACCGATGCCGGCGACGGCTGCCGCGCGAGACGAATCGAACGCGACGACACGAAACGATCGGCCCGCGTCATGACGGCATCGCGGCATCCGCGCACGCACGGATGCCGGCCGAGCGCGAACCGGCACGCGAATCGATGACGGCCGGATCGAGCACGACAAAAATGCGGAACACGCGATACATCGGGCCTCGCCGCTCGCGCGCACAGCGCGGCTTCACGCTGCTCGAAATGCTCGTCGTATTGCTGATCGTCGGACTCCTGGTGGCCGTCGTCGCGCTCGCGCCGAGCCGGAACCGGCGCACCGACCTGGACGAGGAAGCGCAGCGTCTCGCCACGCTGCTCGAATCCGCCGGCGACGAGGCCCAGATCCGCTCGGCATCGATCGCATGGCAACCTGTCGACGGCGGCTACCGCTTCTATCAGCGCGCGGCGAACGGCGCATGGAAGCCGCTGTCGGACGACCTGCTCCGCCCGTATCGCTGGCATACCGACGTGACGGGCGTGTCGATGCGCTACACGGGCAGCGGCGATGCCATACCGCGCGTCGTGGTCGGCAACGAGAGCATCGACGTGCCGGTGACGATCACGCTGTCGTCCGGCACGGTGCGGCTGCTGGTGGTCGGCACGGGGATCGGCGGGTTCGCGGTGAAGCGGCCGTGACTCGGTAGTGAAGCGGCAGTGCAGCGGCAGTGCAGCGAGCGCAGGGGCATCCGCAAGCGACCGAGATCGCTTGCGGGAATCCGTGATCCGTCACGCGCGCAAAACATGCCGCGAAAACACACACGACGTTGCTTGAGCGGATACGCGGACCGTAGCGAATGCGATGCCCTTCGCGATACGCACGACGCACCCGTCGGCCGGCGATGCTGCGATCGCAGTTCCCGCGCGGCACCCGAGAAAAACCGCATGCATAGCCGCTCCGTCACCTCGTCGCGCGTCTGCGTTCGCCGCGCGGCGCGAGCACCGGCGGCCGGTCCCTCTCGTCGCCGCCAAGCGAAACAATGATCTTGCTTGAATACAGTTCCGCCCATGAGTTTGTAAGCTGACCGACACGCATTGTTCATCTTTGATTCCTACGATACGACGTCCGGTTTCGTTATCGATATTCAATACACCGGGCCGCACCGACGGCAAGCCGTCTCCTCCTTTCCGACATCTTATTCATGACTGGCTCACGGGCACCCGCCAGCGTCTTGGCGTTTACCGCATGCCTGATGCTGTGCGCAATGATCATGCGCAGCGCGCAGGCTCAGGATGCGGGACGGGGTAGCCGCGCATCGGCGGGCACGCTGCATTTCGATCTTCCCGCGCAGCCGCTCGCGCAGGCGCTCCAGGCGCTGGCGCGAATGACCGAACTGGTCGTGCTCGCGCCCGCGCCGCTTCTCGACGGACGCTTCAGCGCGCCGATCGAACGCGACTGCCTGCCGCGCGAAGCGCTGCAGCAGATCCTGACCGGCACCGGGCTGCGCGCGGACTTCACCGGACCCGACGAGGCGCTGATCGTCGCCGATCGCACCTCGGCGGCGGGGTCGCCCGCCTCGGGCGCGGACACCGCGAGCGGCGGCGCGTTGCCGATCGACGGGCTCGCCGACGGCGGCGCGCAACTGGCTTATGCCGCGACGCTTCAGGCGCGCCTGACCGACGCGCTGTGCGCGCTGCCGGGCGCGCGTCCGGGCGGCTACCGGCTCGTCGCGCAATTGCGGATCGACGGCGCCGGCAAGGTGGTGGCCGCCGAGGTGGTCGCATCGACCGGCCTCGCGTCGCGCGATGCGGCGATCCGGCGCGCGCTTCGCGCGCTGAGGCTCGATGCCGCGCCGCCGCCCGGCTTGCCTCAGCCGGTCACGATCCTGCTGCGCCCGGTCGGCCCCGGCGTGCACCTCGATTGCCCGCAAGCGGACGAACGGGGTTAGCGGCCATGTCGGAGAACAGTCGCACGCAGCTCAGGAAAATGCTGGCCGAGCACTATGCGTATCTGGTCAGGCGGCTCGAGCACGTGACGGGCTCGAAGGATCGCGCGAAGGACGCGCTGCACGAAACCTGGCTGCGTCTCGAAACCGCCAACGTCGCGTCGCCGGTCGCGAACGGCGATGCGTATCTGCTGGGGATGGCGAATCACGTCGCGATCGATCAGCACCGCAGCGAGCGGCGTCATGCCCACGAGGACGACGTCGATACGCTGCTCGAATGGCCCGACGAACTCGCCGATCCCGAGCGTATCGTCGCGGCCCGCCTCAAGGTGGAGGCACTCAAGACCATCCTGCGCGACCTGACGCCCCGGCGCCGGGCGATCCTGCTCGCCGCGCGGGTGGATGGACAATTGAACCGGGAAATCGCCGAACGCTTCGGTATTTCGCTGCGGCTCGTCGAGAGCGAACTGAGCGCGGCGATGAAGTTCTGCCTGCAGCGCATGCAGGCGTTCGGCGACTCCTGCTCGGGTTCGAGAAGCGGACCGCGAAAATTTTGATGATCTTGCCGATGACGAAAGCCAACCTCGAGGCTGCAAGCGAAGAGCAGGACCAGGCCCGCGCCTGGCTGCTGCGCTTGCGCTCGGAGAAAGCCTGCACGGACGACGTGCGCGCGTTCCAGCGATGGTGCGACGACCATCCGGGCGGTGCGCACCTGCTGCGCGACACATGGAGTTCGCTGCGCACGGCCGCCAGCGAAATTGCCCGGGAAGAGCGGGACGCGGGCCGGGCCTGGACCGGCGGCGCCGTCCGGGCCGCCGCGCTGCGGCCCGGACGGCGCGCGTTCGTCGGGTTCGCGGTCGCGGCGGGCGCATCGTGGCTGGCGTTGCGCCCGCCGCTGCAGCTGTGGCCCGCGCTGGGCGAATTCGCGGCCGACTATCGCACCGGGATCGGCGAGCAGCGCCGCGTCGCGTTGTCGGAGCGGGTCGTGGTCGAGCTGAACACGCAGACGCGGCTCAACGTCCTGTCGTCGAGCCGGGCGGCGCGGGGCGTCGAACTCGTGGCCGGCGAGGCCGAGATCGTCGCGGCGGCGCCCGCCGCCGGCCGCGTCGAGCCGATCCGCCCGGTCTCGGTGATCGCGGGCCGGGGCCGCTTGCAGGCGAACGTCGCGCGATTCGACGTCCGGCGCATCGGCGACGAGGTGTGCGTGACCTGCCTGTCGGGTTCGGTCGAGGTCGAGCATCCCGCGCGGCGGATGACGCTGCTCGCGTCGCAGCAGATCGTCTACGACGACCGCAAGGTGCGCGCGGTCGCCGGCGTCGATCCGGGCGCCGTGATCGCATGGCGCAGAGGGGTGCTGGTGTTCAACGGCGTGCCGGTCTCGCAGGTCGTCGACGAGATCAACCGCTATCGGCCCGGCAAGGTGATCCTGCGCAACGCGTCGCTGGGCGAGAACCGGGTCCAGGCTCAATGTCCGATCGCCAAGCTGAACAATGTGATCGATATGCTGGGGCAGCTCTACGGCGCGCGCATCACCCGGCTGCCGGGCAATATCGTCGTGCTCAGCTGAGCCGCGCGACGCGACGGTTTGCGGGTTAGGGCGATTCGTTTCGTCTGAGTAAGGGCAAGGCTCGCGACCAGCGGGCCGAACGGTTGCCGCGGCGCGGAGTCCGCGGATGTGGCGGCCGCGAACGGCGCGCATCGAGGCGGGTGCGCGACGACACGCGACCATGGGCAAGACGGCGGCGAACGTGTTGGTCGAGATGAAAAAAATAATTTCCGAGGGCATTTACGACGACGCGGTCAGATGGTTGCTCTGGCTGCGCCGTGGCGATCCGACGCCGGCCGACTGGTCGGCCTTCGGGCGCTGGTGCGCGTGCAGCGACGCTCACGCGTGCGCGGCGCACGAGGCTGCGTGGATCTGGCACATGCTGGGCACGCTGGCCGACGGCGACCCGCGCGCCTGTTCCGGCGCCCGCGCCGCGCCGGCCGGGCGCCGGGACGGCGCGCGCGCGCGCGCCGAAGGCGGGGACGGCGAGCGGCCGCAGGGCCGCGCGGCGCGCGTGCGGCAAAAATAATCTGCGGGATAGACGATCCCGATTCGACTAGGTGTTTACAAGGGACGCTCGCGGTGTCGGCGCGTATTCGACCCTGCGTCGTCCGGGGCCGCCCGGGCGCCCGCGAGCGCGGCGTCCCAGGTGGCGTCGAGTGGATCGCCGACGGGCCGATAGGGCTCGAGCAGAAACGGAAAGCGTCCGGCGAATGGTGCGGCTTTTTGCAAACCCTGAATATGGCTGATCATCCATTGCAGCAGTTCACTGCCTTCCCTGAGCTGGGCGTCGGTCCAGTGCGGCATCGTCTCGAACAGCGCGGCGAACGCGCGCCAGCGCGATGCGCGATCGCTCGCGGCGGGGCGGATGTAGGTATTGAGGCAGACGTCGTCGCCGCGGCTCAGCTCGCCGACGAACAGCCCGTTCGGCGTGGGCACCGCAACCTGCTTCCACTGCTCGGCGAGCGCGAGCGGACGCAGCACGCGGGCGAACACGAAGGCGATGCGGGTTTCGCGTTCGATCTCCGCGAGCGTCGGCGCGCCGTTGCGCTGCATGCAGCGCGCAACCGCGTGCGGGCGGATGGTGTTCGACGCGAAGCTCTTCAGCACCATGTCGTGAACCGTGAAGCGCAACTGGAATTCGCGCAGCCCGTGCTCGGCGCTCATCGTCGAGAAATTGACGAACAATCCTTCCAGCTGGCCGAGCGCGCCGACATAGGGTTCGAGGCCGAGTCGTTCGAGCCGCGGCGCCACCTGGTGTTCGAGCAGCCGCATCAGGCCGCGCCGGTTCGGCACGCCCGCGAAATCCGCAAGACGCTTCGTGACAATGTCCGCGATCAGCGCGCGCCGCTCGTCGGCGAACATGCGCGGGGACCGGTCGAGGTCGAATTTCGCGCGGCCGTGCGCGACGCGCGGGTCGACGAACATGCGAATGCCTCTGGAATGCGGGGTGGATGGACGGGGCGACGACCCCCGTGGCGGATCGAGGTCAATACTGGGTCGTAGCAAAACGCGCGTCAAGCGCGCTCGCGCGCCGAGAGACGCGCGCCGGCGAGATGAGCAGGGATGGGGGAACGGTATGGCGAACGCGGAGCAGCCGTAGGGCCGACGGGCGCCGGAACCGATAATCAGAAGGGGGCAAGACTGTGATACGTGCTGTGATGGAACGCTTTATCGAGCACAGTCCAATGACTGTCATGGTGCGGCTGGCGCTGCAGGGCGCGCTGGACGCGGAATGCGCCGACGAGCTGTCGGTGCTGTTCGACGGACGCAACGGCCCGCAGGTCAGGGAGGCGCTGTTCTCGACGATCGTGGATGCGATGTCGAGCGTGGCGATGCGTTCCCGCCGGCCCGAAGGCGGGCGCCAGGCGACGGAATTGCCGGTGTCGGTCCCGGTGCTGCACGACTGGATCGGCCGGGTGTTTCCCGGCGCGGGCCGAGTGCTGGCGCACGACAGCGCGCGTCGCCTGATTCCGCTCGTGCGGTCGATGCTGGCCGATCGTCCGGCGACGGTGAAGGGCTATCGGCTGCGGGTGGTGGAGAGCGGCGCGCGCGCGCCGGCGCGGCCCGGCGATGCGCTCGACGCGGTGCTGCGCGATGGCCCGCTGGTGGTCTACGATCCCGATTTCGCATTGATTGTCGACCTGCTGCCCGTCGAGTCCGGCCCCGCGCGCGCGTTCGCGATGCCGGGGGCGCTGCTGGAGGCGGTCCAGCAGGGCGAACTGTGGATCGTCGACCGGCACCTCGACACGCGCGCGCTGCTCGCCGCGTGGCCGCGCCGGGGCGGCGCGTTCATCGCGCGGGAACACGGCGGCGGCCAGACGCTGCGCGAGCTGGGGCCGCCCGTCGAGTGCGGCCGTGTCGACGGCGGCCGTGTCTACGAGCAGTCGGTCGGCATCTCGGACGAACTGGGTTCGTCGTGCGTGTTTCGCCGTATCGAGTGGCATCTCGATCGGCCGGCCGGCGACCGGGATGCGATACAGCGCTTCCTGACCAGCGTGCCGGCCGCGCACCTGGGTGCGCCCGACGTGGTGGATCTCGCGCGGCGAACCTGGAGCCGCGCGCTGCCGGTGCCGCTCGATCGGGTGTTTCATGGCGGTGCGCCCGCGTTGACGTCGCCACGCGATGCCGCGCTCGCCTGCGGCGTGGCGGCGCTGGCGTACAACGTGCTCAGCGTGATCGCGAGCGCGCTGACGAGCGGACAGACGCTCGACGAGCGCGAGCGGGAGCGGCTGCCGCTGCAGGCCGCGACGGGCGTCCGCGCGACCTATGCGGGCATGATGATCGCGGTGCCCGGCGAGTTCTGGCGCCGCTACGATCATCTGACGCCGGGGCAACTGGGCCGGTTGTTGGCGAGCATCGGCACCAATGTCGATTCGCGCAGCGCGCGCAAGCAACGGCGCGAGCTGCGCATCGCGCCCGAAGCGAAGGCCGCGCTGCGCGCCGCGTCGCTCGATGCGATGCTGTGCGACGCCTCGGGCGGCGATGCCGGCGACCGGCCGCTCGCCGAACAGCGCGCGGTCACGATGGCGACCCGCGATTTCAGCAGCAACCCGTCGAAAGCGTTGCGCGACGCGGCCGCGTCGCCGGTCATGGTGACCAAGTACGGCCAGGCGATCGCGTTCCTGATTTCCGTCGAGGACTGGAACCGGATGCGGGACGAGCATCGCGACCGCGCGTTGAGCCGCATCGGCGCCGAGTACGGCGGCGGGCATCGGGCGGAGCGCTATGAGATCGTGCGGTAGGCGTCGGCTGCCGGCGTGAGCGAGTCGGGCGCTGGTCCGCGCTAGCGGCGGTCCTGCGCCGACCGCCGGAAGAACCGGGCATGAGAAGGCGCAGGGCGCGTCGATCGGCGGACCTTCCGGCGGTCGACGCCATGAACGCCATTCTTACCTCGAGGGAACGAGCGTGGCCGGGCGGATTGCGGCGTCGATCGTCCGCCGGTCCCCGCAGGGGAGGCCCTTGGAGGCGGTTCGCTCGCCCGAACGGGATGCCTGCCGCCTCGCATGCCATGCGGCAACGCTCGTTCGCCGGCCCGTTATCCGTGTGAACAGACGCCGGCAGGCTGTTGGAATGCTTCGGCAAAAAGGGCTGCGACTGAAAATCGCCGACCTCATAAAACGCGCCGCAAGTGGCTCGCACGACTTCGGCAAGGGGTAGACGCCCCACGGAAGCACCTGCCGGCTCCCGGGTTTTTCAAGAACCTGCTAGACATCGGCGCCCCCCGCGAGCCGGTGCACCCAGATCACGCTCGTCCACGTGAAATTGCCGATACCGTAGCGGGCGATCAGCGTATCGATCCGCGTGTCGAGCCGCGCGGAATGAATCCGGCAGTGCACGATGAAATAGGCGCTCGTGACGCCGACCAGCGAGCCGGGCGGCAGCGTCGCGCCGGTCAGGGGCGGGCTCAGGACGGTCGCGATGTCGCCGGTGCCAACGAAGTACGCGGTGGCGCGCCGGTCGACCAGCCTGCGTGCCTGGCTTTCCGACAGATCCGGGATCGCGGCGGCCAGCACCGGCTCGGCCGCGGTGTTCGCGTTGACGGTCGTCAGATCGGGCAGGACCGTGACGAACGGCGCGAGCGTTCCCGCGACGGCCGCGTCGTAGCCGGGAATGCGCGCGAGATCGGCCGGCGAGACGAGTTGCATGGGCCAGTCGGCCGCGCCGCGGCCGTCGCTCAGCGAACGCAGCATGTAGGCGGCGGTGACTTTCGCGAGCGCGGGGTCGAGCGACAGGCGGCTCAGCAGGCGGCGATAGGCCAGCACGCCGTCGCCGTTGATCTGCCAGGGCTGAGAAGGGCCCGGGCGCGACACGAGGTTCGTCAGGTTGAAACGCGCCTGCGCATCCTCCACGCGGCCCGAGATCGACGCATTCGCCAGTTCGCTGTTGACCGCGAGCATGTCGCCGGGCAGCAGCGTCGACAACGGCGCGTCGGCGATCGGCGCCGACCACGGCTGCCCTTCGAACGTGACGTTGGAAGTCGCCGCCTGCGAGCGCAGCGTGACGCGCGCCCACTCGACCGCGGCGCGCTCCACCCACATCGTCTCCACGGCGAGACGCTGGTTCTCGACATCGCGCACGGCCACCCGCTGGCGCCATACGACGCTCGCCGCCAGCGCGGCCGCGAGCGCCACCACGAGCAGCACGGTGACGATCGCGATGCCCCGTTCCCGTTTCGCCCCGCTTGCCCGGCCTCGACTCTTCCGCTGCATCGCTCCTCCGTGATGACGCCGGTCCGGTTGCACCCGCAACGCGCGTTCCGACGCATTTCCGAAGCCGCATGATAGAGCCTGAAACGGCGCTTTCGATGACACATTGCGCTGGCAAAGTGTTGCGTAACATTTTGCAAAAAAATGACACGGGTTGTCGCTACGATGCACGGAAAGCTGGATCGAACCGGAATCGTTGACGAATCCGCCGCGATCCGCTTTCGCGGCCGCGCGACGGCATGTTCCGGATTTCGCGCGGCGCCTTTTTCACAAGAACGTTCGAGCCCCTGAAGGGTGCCGCTTTTCTCCAAGCAGAAGTTGTCCTCCGGCGTGCCACCGGCGGAAGCCATCTGTCCCGAAGAACGTGGCCATGCCGTGTGTCGTTGGAGCGCGGGGGGATCGGACGGATCGTCCGAGGGGTGCATGGTGGATCAGGGTAGGGAGCGCGCGGCGACGTCCGCGCCGCAGCGCAATGCGCCGGAGGCGGATGCCGCGCAGGACGGGAGCGAGTCGCCGCTGATCAGCTTGCGCGACACCGGCCGCTTTCTCGACGTGCTCGCCTCGCTCAAGTGTTCGCTCGCGCTGAGCCGCCGCCCGTCGGGCGTCGCGCTGCTCGGCGTGGAAAACGGCGTGCCGACGCTGTCGGCGTGCCTGCTGCCCCGCTCGATGGGGCTGGCCGTCAGCGGCAACCGGCTCGCGGTCGCGACGATCCACGAGCTGATGATCTTCGCCAACGTGTCGAACCTCGCGCCGCTCTACCCGCTGCGGCCCGACTACTACGATGCGATCTTCGTGCCGCGCACGTCGCACTACACGGGCGATCTCGACCTGCACGACATGGCGTTCGACAAGCAGGTGGTGCTGGCGGTGAACACCCGCTATTCGTGCATCTCCGTGATCGACGGCTACTTCAACTTCACGCCGATCTGGCAGCCGCCCTTCGTGACCGAGTTCGGCCCCGACGACCGCTGCCATCTGAACGGCATGGCATTCCACGACGGCAAGGTGCGCTACGCGACGGCGCTGGGAGCGACCAACACGCCGTTCGGCTGGCGCAAGGGGATGGCGACCGACGGCATCGTGATGGAAGTGCCGTCCGGACGGATCGTCGCGTCGGGTCTGTCGATGCCGCATTCGCCGCGCGTGATCGGCGGCGGCCTGTATGTGCTCGAAGGCGGACGCGGGCAGGTGCTGCGCATCGATCCGGTCTCGGGCGACAAGCGCGTGATCGCGAAGCTGCCGGGGTTCCCGCACGGTCTCGCCGAATACGGCGGCGTGCTGTTCGTCGGTCTGTCGAAGCTGCGCAGCAAGCGCGGACCGCAGGGGTTGCCGATCGAGCAGGAGGCGGAGGAACTGGTGGCCGGCGTGGCCGCCCTCGATGCCGCGAGCGGCGACGTACTCGGCATCCTGCAGTTCTACAACGGCGTCGAGGAAGTGTTCGACGTGCAGGTCATGCCGAATCTGCTGCGCGCGGAGATCCTGAGTCCGGCCGAGTGGAGCGGAACGCCGTCGATCGTCACCGTGAAGGGCGGCTTCTGGCAAACGCGGCCGAGAGAGGCCGACGAGCCGGTGCGGTGAGCGGCTCGCGACGCGACGTCGTCGTCGTCGCGTTGCGGTATTCGACGGTTCGTTTCGTCATAACGGATGAGCGCCGCGATTGCGCGGAGATCGACGGACCGGTATCGAGCAGGATGACGTGCGTGGAGAAGGACATGGCAATACAACGGGTGGCCGGCTGGCGCGACGCGGTGGCGGGATCGGGCGGCGGCGTGCTGTGGCTGACCGGGTTGCCCGGCGCGGGCAAATCGACGCTGGCCGATGCGCTCGCCGACGTGCTGAACCGGGACGCGACGCGCGCGGTGGTGCTCGACGGCGATCGTCTGCGGGCAACGCTCAGCCGCGATCTGGGATTTTCCGATCGCGATCGCCGCGAGAACGTGCGGCGCACGGCGGAGATGGCGACGATGATCGCGGAGACGGGGCTGCTCGCGATCGTCGCGCTGATTTCGCCGACCGCGGCGATGCGCGGGCTGGCGCGCGAGATTGCCGGCGGGTACTTCAGGGAAGTGTATGTGAAGGCGTCGGGCGAAGTGTGCGAGGCGCGCGATCCGAAGGGGTTGTACAAGCGTGCCCGGCGCGGCGAGCTGCCGGATTTCACCGGGGTCTCCGCCCCGTATGAAACGCCGTCGAGCGCGCAGTTGATGGTCGATACGGAGCACCACACGATCGAACAGTGCGTCGACCGGCTGACGCGGTACGCCGCGCAGCAGTTCGGCGCGCGAGAGGCGGTTCCGGCGCTGCGACGCCGCGCCTAGCGCGAAAGAATATCCGGCATGCCGGGTCCGCGCCGATAGATTCGGATTGCGAATTATTTGTCACGACAATGACATCGATGATGCGTAGGCATCGCGCTCGGAATCGGGCTCCGGCGGCACGCCGCGGCATGATTTCGACAACCAGGGGGAAGGGCGCATGCCGCCGAGAGTAGACGGGGAACTGCACGAGCGATGGAAACAAGGAAGGCGGCAGGGCTGGGCTTGCGTGTTGCTGGTGGGCGGACTGAGTCTCGCCGCCGGCGCGCGCGCGCAGGAGGCCGCGCCCGCCGCCGCGAGCGCGCCGCGCAGCTTCGATATCAACGAATTCATCGTGCGCGGCAACACCACGCTGCAGAGTCTCGACATCGAGAAGGCGGTGTACCCGTTCGAAGGGCCGGGCCGCACGCTCGACGATGTCAACGCGGCGCGGGATGCGTTGCAGAAGGTGTATCAGGAGAAAGGGTATCAGTCGGTCGTCGTCGATCTGCCGCAACAGCAGGTGAAGAACGGCGTGATCGTGCTGCAGGTGCTCGAAGCGAGGGTGGGGCGCCTGCGCGTGGAAGGCGCGAAGTACAACTCGCCGCAGAACATCCGGGATGCGGTGCCGGCGCTGGCCGAAGGCGGCGTGCCGGATTTCACGCAGGCCCAGCAGCAGTTGACCGATCTGAACCGCTCCGCGGATCGCCAGGTGATTCCCGTGCTGAAGCCGGGCGCGCTTCCGCAGACGGTGGACGTCGACCTGAAGGTCGACGATCACAGTCCGCTGCACGGCACGCTCGACGTCAACAACGACAACAGCCCCGGCACGTCGCTGCTGCGTACCAGCGCGACGCTCAGCTATTCGAATCTCTGGCAGCTCGGGCACGTGATCTCGGGCACTTACCTGATCGCGCCGCAGCATCCCAACGATGCCCGCGTGTACTCGTTCTCGTATCTCGCGCCGCTGAAGGATTCGCGTTGGAGCTTCCTCGCCACCGTCATCCATTCGGACAGCAACGTCGCGTCGCTCGGCGGCACCAACGTGCTCGGCAAGGGCACCAGTTTCGGCTTCACGGCGATCTACACGATTCCGTCGTCCGACACCTACGCGCAATCGATCAGCATCGAGATCGACCGCAAGCATTACGACGAGAACGTGGGCTTCGGCAGCCAGACGTCGACCGCGCCGCTGACGTACGCGCCGGTTACGGTCGCCTACAACTCGCAGCTGAGCCTCAAGGAGTCGCAGACCTCGTTCTCCGCCTCGCTCACGACCAACATCCGCGGCATCGGCAGCGACTGGGGCGCGTGGGACAACAAGCGCTACAAGGCCACGCCCGATTTCCTGTACGGCAAGTTCGACGTCAACCACACGCAGCGCTTCGACCGCGACATCCAGGCCAATGCGCACGTCACCGCTCAGCTGTCGAACTCGCCGCTGGTGTCGAGCGAGCAGTTCTCGGCAGGCGGCATGAACAGCGTGCGCGGCTACATGCAGGCGGAGAACACCGCCGACAGCGGCGTGATCGGTTCGCTGGAGCTGCGCAGCCCGTCGATCGCGAAGTACCTGGGCGCCGGCATCAACGAATGGCGCTTCCACGTGTTCGTCGACGCGGCGCACCTGTGGCTGCTGAGCCCGCTGCCGGAGCAGACGTCCAGCTTCAACCTGCTGAGCGCGGGGTTCGGGACGCGGCTCCAGGTGTTCAAGTACGCGAGCGTCGATTTCGAGGCCGGCTGGCCGATGAAGGCGGGGGTCTACACGAAGCAATACAGCCCGCGCTTCGATTTCTACGTGCGATTGGGATTCTGATTTTTCTATGAATGCGGTACCGGCCGCCGCCATACGGCCTGGTTCATTCGGGGAGTGGATTGTGAATCGAGCTTGGTTTCTCCTGTTGATGGTCCTGCTGGGTCTCGCGCCCGGCGTCGCCAACGCGTGGTGGCAGAACGACTGGTCGTACCGCAAGTCGATCACGCTCGATGCGAGCCCCAAGGGCGCGAACCTGACCCAGCCGGTGGGGCGCGTGCCGCTGCTGATCCGGCTGCACTCGGGCAATTTCCAGTTCGACGGCCTGCAGGACAGCGGCGCGGATCTTCGTTTCGTCGCGGCCGACGACAAGACGCCGCTCAACTACCACATCGATCAGTACGACGCGGTGCTCGGCGTCGCGCTGATCTGGGTCGACGTTCCGCAGCTTCAGGCGGGCGCGGCGCAGAACATCTGGATGTACTACGGCAACAAGAAGGCGCCGGACGGCGGCAAGCCCGCGCAGACGTTCGATGCCGACTACACGCTCGTCTATCACTTCAACGGCGCGGCGGGTTCGCCGCCGCAGGATGCGACCGCGTACGGCAACAACGCGCAGAATGCGCCCGCGCGGCTGGTCGAGGACGGCGTCGTCGGCAAGGCGCTGCGGTTCGACGGCACGGCCGCGCTGAATCTGCCGGCCAGCCCGTCGCTGAATGTCGCCGCGGGCGGCAGCTTCACGTTCAGCGCCTGGGTCAAGCCCGGCGCGCTCGCGCCGAACGCGTTGCTGTACAGCCGTCGCGACGGCGCGGCCGCGCTGCTGATCGGGCTCGACAACGGCGTGCCCTTCGCGGAGATCGACGGCGGCGCCGCGCCGGTGCGCACGCCGGCCGCGCAGCCGGTCGCGGCGAACCAGTGGACCTATCTCGCCGTGACGGCGGACGGCCGGAATCTCACGGTCTACGCGAACGGCAAGCAGGTCGCCCAGGTCGCCGGCGCGCTGCCGGTGCTGACGAGCGCGGCCGCGGTGGGCGGGGATGCGGCGGGCGCGCCGGCAGGCTTCGGCGGCTTCAACGGCGCGCTGGACGAACTGCGGTTGTCCCGGGTCGCGCGCGCCGAGCCCTTGATCGCGTTCGATGCGCTGTCGCAGGGTTCGGAATCGAAGCTCGTCGCGTACGGCACCGACGAGAAGCAGTCCGGCTTCGGCTTCGGGTACTTCGGCGTGATCGTCCAGTCGGTCACGGTCGATGCGTGGGTGGTCATCGGGATCCTGCTCGTGATGGCCGCGATTTCCTGGGTCGTGATGTGGAACAAGGCGAGCTACGTCGGCGTGGTGGACAAAGCGAACAACTACTTCGTCCAGCGCTTTCGCGAAGTGGCGGGCAGGCATCTCGTCGGGCTCGCGCACGTCGATCGCCAGTCGGACGAAGGGCGGCGCCTCGGGCAGTCGTCGCTGTATCGCCTCTACAAGGCGGGCGTCGACGAGATTCATAGCCGCGTCGACGACAACGGCCGCACCGTGATCACGACGGAATCGATCGAGGCGATCCGCGCGTCGATGGACGCGACGCTGGTCCGCGAGAACCAGCGTCTGTCGAAATCGATGGTGCTGCTGACGATCGCGATTTCCGGCGGACCGTTTCTCGGCCTCCTCGGCACGGTGGTGGGCGTGATGATCACCTTCGCGGCGATCGCCGCGGCGGGCGACGTGAACGTGAACGCGATCGCGCCGGGTATCGCGGCGGCGCTGCTCGCGACCGTCACCGGCCTGTTCGTCGCGATTCCCGCGCTGTTCGGCTACAACTATCTGCTGATCCGCAACAAGAACGTGACGGCGAACATGCAGGTGTTCGTCGACGAGTTCGTCACGCGCCTCGCGGAAGCGCATCGCAATCCGGATCACGCCCTCGCGGCGGACTGACCGGCACAGGGAGACGCGCGATGCAAGTTCAAGACGACGACAAGCCGTACGACGACATCAACATCACGCCGATGCTGGATCTGGCGTACGTGCTGCTGATCATTTTCATCATCATGACGACCGCCTCGGTGCAGGGCATCAAGGTGGATCTGCCGAAGGCGAGTTCGTCGACGAGCCTCGCCAAGCCGAAGACCAAGGCGATCACGGTGGCCGACTCCGGACAGATCTTTCTCGACGCCTACCCGGTGACGATGGACGAGCTGGAGAGCCGGCTGCGCACCGAGAAGGCGACTAGCCCGGATTTCCCGATCGTGCTCAAGGGCGATGCGGGCGTGCAGTACCAGCGGGTGATGGACGTGCTGGACCTGTTGCGCCGCCTCGACCTGTCCCAGGTGGGACTCGTGACGGGCAAGGCGAAGCAGGGCAGCTAGGGACGCGCCATGGAAATGACCTATAGCGGCGGCCCCGGCAACGGCCCGCGACGCTTCATCAAGCCGGTCGTGCTCGCGCTCGTGCTGGCGGGCGTCGCGGCGCTGATCTGGCATTTCGCGAGCGATACGGCCGGGGTGAAGCGCGCGAGCGCGCCGCAGGTGACGACCGTCATCCCGCTGCCGCCGCCGCCTCCGCCGCCGAAGGACAAGCCGCCGCCCGAAAAAGTGAAGGAAGAGGTGAAGACGCCGGTCGACAAGCCCACGGTCGCGCCGAAGCCGTCCGAGACGCCGAAGCCGATGGACAACCAGCCGAAGCAGATGACGATGAACGCGCCCGCGCAGGCGGGCACGGACAACTTCGCGATCGGCGCGGGCGACGGCACGGGCATGGCGGGCAGCGGCACGGGCGGGGGCGGCTTCGGCAACGCGAGCTATGCGCAGTACCTCGGCTACACGCTGCAGCAGGCGATCGAGCGGGACAAGCGGGTGCAGGACGCGGGCGGCGCGCGCTTCACGGGCAGCCTGAATCTGTGGATGGAGCCGTCGGGGCGGATCACGAAGGTGACGGTCGTGCAGTCGACCGGCGATGCGCGGCTCGACGAGGCCGTGATCGCGGCGGTCGAAGCGCTTGGCAAGGTCGACGAGCCGCCGCCGGCGTCGAGCGTCTATCCGAAGCTGGTGAAGCTGCAGGGGCGCAAATCCGGTGGATAGGGGGCACGGGCCGCGAGGCCGCGCGTCAGGCATTCAGGGGCAGGTCCGGCACACGGACGGTGCCGGAAAAAGAACAGCAGTCTTGCGGAGAGTCGGGATGATTGGGAACACGATGGGACGGATGGACGGCGGCAACCGGATGCGAACGTCGCTGCGGCGCTCGGGCATCGCCGCGGCGGCCTTCGCGCTGGGGATGACGGGCGCGGGCGGCGCGCAGGCGCAGTCGCTCGAGACGCAGGCGGCGGCCGGCGCGGCCGCGCCGACCGAGAGCACGGTGATCAACCTGATCAACCTGCTCGTGAAGCGCGGCGTGCTGACCCAGCAGAACGCGCACGACCTGATCGCGCAGGCCCAGACCGAGGCGGCGCAGGCGAAGGCCGCGCGGACGGCGTCGCGCAGCGCGGCGGCGGTCGTGAACGCGCCGACCCAGCCGGGCGACGTCGCGGTGCCGTACGTGCCGCAGGTGGTACGCGACCAGATCCGCGATCAGGTCAAGCAGGAAGTGGTCGCGCAGGCGAAAGCCGAGAACTGGGCGCAGCCCAACACGTTCCCCGACTGGATCTCGCGGATCAAGATCGACGGCGATCTGCGGGTGCGCGACGAGTTCCACTTCTACGGAAGCCGCAACGCGAACAACGTGACGAACTTCTCGGCGATCAACTCGGGCAGCCCGTTCGACATCAACAGCAACACCAACAACACGCAGATACCGACCCAGAACACGACGCAGAACCGCAACAACCTGGAGCGCTATCGCGCCCGGATCGGCGTGACGGCGATCCTGTCCGACGAGTTCAAGGCGGGCGTGCAGCTCGCGAGCGGCAACGACAACGGCCCGGTGTCGACCACCGCGACCGCGGGCGGCGGCTTCGCGAAGCGCAACATCTGGCTGAACAAGGCGTACTTCTCGTACCAGCCCACCGCGTGGCTGAACGTGACGGCCGGCCGCTTCGACAACCCGTTCTTCACGTCGGACCTGCTGTTCTCCAACGACCTGGAGATGGACGGCCTCGCCGCCAGCTTCCGCCGCGCGCTGCCGGCCAATCCGGACGTGACGCTGTTCGGCACGCTCGGCGTGTTCCCGATCCAGTACACGAGCGAGAACTTTCCGGGGAACAGCATCAACAAGGTCGGCGGCGATACGAAATGGATGTTCGGCGGCCAGGTCGGCGCCGAATGGAAGATCAACCCGCGGAACCGGGTGACCGGCGCGATCGCGTACTACGACTTCCAGAACATGCGCGGCACGCAATCGTCGCCTTGCGCGCTTTACCTCGGCGCGACGAACTGCAGCACCGACAACGAAGCGCCGGCGTTCATGCAAGGCGGCAATACGCTGATCGCGCTGCGCAACATCGTGCAGAACCCGAATCTCGCGCCGGGCATGACGCCCGAACCGCAGTACTTCGGGCTCGCGTACAACTACCGGCTGCTCGACCTCAAGGCGCGCTGGGATACGGTGGTGGCGGACCGCGTGAAGCTGCGGCTCGACGGCGAATTCGTGCGGAACCTGGCGTACAACGAGAACAAGGCCTTCAACGCGGCCACGCCGCCGGTCAACAACTACGAGTCGACGTCGATCAACACGACGCGCGCGGACTATCGCAGCGGACCGAACGGCTTCATGGTGAAGGCGACGATCGGCGAGCCGGACCCGTCCGCCAAGGGGCAATGGAATTTCGCGGTCGCCTACAAGTACCTGCAGCCGGACGCCACGCTCGACGCATTCAACGATCCCGATTTCCATCTGGGCGGCACCAATGCGCGCGGCTACATCCTGAGCGCCGCGTACGCGGTGGCCCGCGACACGTGGCTGTCGGCGCGCTACCTGAGCGCGAAGGAAGTGTACGGCCCGCCCGTGTCGATCGACGTGTTGCAGCTCGAACTCAACGCGCGCTTCTAAGAGAACCGACGATGAAGATACGTCACCTGAACGCGAGCGCATGCGGTTTGCTGGCCGGCCTGCTGTGCGTGAGCGGCGCGACGAACGCGCAAAGCATCGAGGACAAGCTGCGCAGCCAGTTGCGCTCGACTACCCAGGCGTTGCGCCAGCTGCAGGACGGCCAGGCGCAGTTGCAGGCGGACAAGGCGGCGGCCGAGCAGCAGCGCGACAAGGCCCTCGGCGACCTGAAGGCGGCGCAGGCGAAGCGCGATGCCGCACAGGGTCAATCCGGCGCGCAGGCGTCGGCCGAGCGCGCGCTGTCGGCGGAGAAGGCGAGCCATGCCGAGGATGCGCGGCAGCTGGCGAAATACCGGGCTTCGTACGAGGCACTGCAGGCGGCGTCGCGCGCGCGGGATACGGAACAGAGCCAGGCGCAGGCGGCGCTCAGGCAGCGCGACACCCAGCTGCAGACCTGCCAGGAGAAGAATGCGCAGCTGTATCAGGTGGGCCACGACATTCTCGATGCGTACGAGCACGTCGGGATCGGCACCGTGCTGGCGTCGAAGCAGCCGTTCGCGCAGGGCGCGCGGGTGCGGTACGACGGCATTGCGCAACGCTACGGGGATCAGCTGTATGCCGGCAAGTACGACCCGGCAGCGCGGACCGCCGCGCCCGCAGCCGCGGCGTCCGCCGCGCCGGCCGCCCGATGAGGCCGCGACGCGCAGCCTCCATGAACGACTCGCGACATACCGATTGAACGGGAGAACACGAACGTGACGAACAACGAAACGCATACCCAGGGCGCCGAACCGGCGGACATCGTGCTGATCGAGGCGGTGAGTCTCGACCAGCTCGCCGATATTTTCAGGAGCGCGGGCTATCGGGTGACGGTCGTCGAGCAGAACGGCGCGTCGCAGCTGATGAGCGCGAGCCAGGGTATCGGCTTCGCGGTGCGCGGCGGGAACGCGCTGCCGCAGGCCTCGGCGCCGGCCGCCGCCTATCTCGACTACACGCTCAGTTGCACGCTGCAGGTGCAGGGCGATCTGCCGGCCGATCTGGTGCCGAGCTGGAACCGCACGAAGCGCTTCGCGCGGCTCGCGAGCCACGGGGCGTTCCTCGTGCTGGAGATGGACGTGGTGGCGGCGGGCGGCGTCAGCGAACGTCATCTGCGCTCGATGACCGAGCTATGGGACCGGCTGATCCAGGAACTGCTGCTGCACCTGCGCAACCGGCCGGCGATGGCGGCGGAAGAAGCGGTGGCCGCCGGCGACGATCCCGCGCGGGAGGCGCTTGCGCCGGGAGCCGCGCAATGAGGCTCGCGCGCCGCGTTGGAGCGTTAGGCGCGGCGCTGTGCGCGCTCGCGAGCGGCGGTCTGTGGGCGAAGCCGGAGGCCGTCGCGGCCGACGAAGCGCCGCAGGCGTGGGTCGCTTACGCGCAGCGCGTGTCGCAGCGCTTTCAGGATTCGCTCGAAGGGTCCGGCGAGGCGGCGCAGCGTTTCCATGCGTTCTTCGAGCAGCGCGCGGCGTCCGAGGCGCAGGGCGCGGCCGTGCCGCCGATATTGAGTGTCAAGACCTGGGTGAACGCGCAGGGGCAGATCACGCGGGTCGAATTCGCGCCGCTCGGCAGCGACGCGGCGGATGCGGATCTTCGCGCGCTGCTGCTGGGCCAGCGGATCGGCGCGCCGCCGCCGCGCGGCATGCGCCAGCCGGTCGTCGTGCGGCTGAGTCTGGCGGCCCGGTTGTAACCCATGACGGGATGCTCGCGGGTCGGGCGGGTCGCGCCCGATCGTGCGTTCGGCGTCCGGACAGGAGAGACAGTGAAAACATGGATCACATGGGCGAGCGGCGTGCTGTTGAGCGTGCCGCTCGTCGCGGCGGCGCAGGGCGACGTGATCGCGCGCACCGCTCAGGCGACGGTCACGAGCGCGGAGATCGAGGCGCTGGCCGGATCGCTGAACGCGGACACCCGGGCGCGGCTGTCGGCCGATCCGGCCGCCGCCGACCGCCTGGTGCGGGCGACGCTCGCGCAGAAGGCCGCGCTCGCCGAAGCGAAGGCGAAGGGCTGGGACAGGCAGCCGCAGGTCAAGGCGGCGCTCGACCAGGCGCAGCGCGACATCATCGTGCGCAGCTACCTCGGGTCGGTCGCGGCGCCGGCCGCCGACTATCCGCCGGATGCGGAGATTCAGGCGACGTACGATCGCAATCGCGCGGCGTTCGCCGTGCCGCGCGCGCTGCATCTCGCGCAGATTTATCTGACCAAGCCGTCCGGCGCCGATACGGCTGCCGTCGACCGGATCCGCAAGCAGGCCGCCGATCTCGCGAGACAGGCGCGAGGCGGCGATTTCGCCGCGCTGGCCGGAGCACGGTCGCAGGACGCCGCGAGCGCGGCGCGAGGCGGCGACATGGGCTATGTGCCCGAGACCGACCTGTTGCCTGCGATTCGTCAGGCGGCGGACGACTTGAAGCCGGGCCAGGTATCGGCGCCGGTCGAATTGCCGGCCGGGTTTCACGTGATGAAGCTGCTCGACGTGCGCGCGGCGGGTGCGCTGCCGATCGCGGACGTGAAGGAGCGGATCCGCGCTGCGCTGCGCGAGCAGCGCGCGCAGCAAAACGCCCAGGCGTATCTGACGAAGCTCGAAGCCGATGCGCCGATCGACGAGAACGCGCTGCGCAAGGCGTTCGACAACGCCCGATAACCTATTTCGCCATGCACGACGGTCAAGAACTCGATCTGCATCCGCTCGACGAACGCTATGTCGAAGCCTACGCCGTCGGGAGCGGCATCGCGCCGAACGGCTTGCCCGCGTCGCCCTGCTGCCCGCTGTGTCTGGGCGAGCTGGTGCCGACGCCGCATCAGCGGCGCGGCCATCGCTATTTCATGCATCGACGGGAAGCCGACGCCGCGCGCTGTCCGCTCAGTACGGCGAGCTATCAGCCGCCGGAATTCGCGATCGGCGCGACGCGTCCCGATCCGCTTGTCGCCGCCGACCAGCGCGCGCAGTTCTTCCGCAACTGGAAGCGGCATTTCCAGATTGCCCGGCACCACGCCCCGGCGCTGACGATCGAGCGGTTCACCTGTCTGATCGACTACGCCGACGTGATGAACCTGTGGTCGTGCGCGGCGCTCGACCAGCGGGATCTGCCCTACGTGCTGCTCGTGCTTGCCGGCTTCATCGCGACGCACCGGAAGGGCGAAACGACGGTCTGGCTGCGGTTCTGGTTCGACGGACGGGTGCGCACCGGCGCCGATCTGTGGCGCCCGGGCGGGCCGCGTGCCGGGTTCTTCAGGTTGCAGTATCGCGATCCGGTGCATACGCCGTTCCCGACCGGCGCGGACATCGTGCGCTGGGAACGGATCGAGCATATCGACCGGATCGTCGACTTGCCGGCATCGGGGGTGGGGCCTGCCGAGACGCGCGCGTTCGACCGGTTTCTCGCGCGCGATCCGGGGGGACGGCGCGCGTGACGCGCGGACAAGCCGAAGGAGCGAGGACATGGCGATGAGACGGTTCGCGGCGCTGGCCTGCTGCGCGGGCATGTTGGGAGCGGGCGCCGCCCATGCGCAAGGCGGCGCCCCGCCCCCTGCCAAGCCGGTGTGCGTGGAGACGGAGGTCGACGGCGTGCGGACGCTCTCGTACGACTGCCTGAGCGGACAACTCGCGCCGAAGGTGGAGCCGGGCGCGGCGGCGTCGCAGACGGCGGCCGAGGCGCTCGCGAAGCAGCCTTCGAATCGGCTCGGCACGTTCAACTTCTCGGCCGAGCGCAACCGGTTCGGATCGAACTGGGGCAAATCGGCGACGCCGCAGCGGCCCGCGCCGCCGAAGTGAAGCGGTGCGGCGGCGTCGCAAGCGGAGCGGAGCGCAGGGCGTCCACGGGCCGCGCAATCCGGCCGCGCAATCCGGCCGCGCGGCGGGCCGTGGGCGGCGTGGACGCAGCGAAGCGCGAAAGGGATCACAGAGGAGCGGGCAACGTGGGATCGATGACGCGGCGGATCGCCGGGTGGAGCGTGGCGGCGCTGATCGGCGCCGCCAGCGCGTCGTTCGCGCACGCGCAGGATGCGCCGCCGCGCGCGGCGGCCCTTGCGCTGCCGAACTTCGCCGCGCTCGTCAAACGCCTTGGCCCGGCGGTGGTCAACATCAGCGTGACGCGCGAAATCACGCAGATGGGCATCGAGCTTCCGCCCGGCATCGCGCCGGGCAATCCGCTGGCGCCGTTCCTCGCGCGGCGCGTCATCGGCAATCGCGAAGAGGTGAGCCTCGGGTCGGGCGTCCTCGTGAGCGCGGACGGCGTGATCCTGACGAACCGGCATATCGTCGACGACGCCACCACGGTCGACGTGAAACTGACCGACAAGCGCGAGTACAAGGGCCGGGTGATCGGCGCCGATGCGCTGTCCGACGTCGCGGTCATCAAGATCGACGCGCAGAACCTGCCGTCCGTCATGCCCGGGGATCCGGGGCGCGTCGAGGTGGGCGACTGGGTCATGGCGATCGGTTCGCCGTACGGCTTCGCCAACACCGTCACGCAGGGCATCGTCAGCGCGAAGTCGCGCTCGCTGCCGGGCGAGACGTACATCCCGTTCATCCAGACCGACGTGCCGATCAATCCCGGCAACTCCGGCGGCCCGCTGTTCGATCTCGACGGCCGCGTGATCGCGATCAACTCGATGATCTATTCGAAGACGGGCGGCTATCAGGGGCTGTCGTTCGCGATCCCGATCGACGTCGCGCTCGACGTGAAAGACCAGTTGATCCGCACCGGCAAGGTCACGCGCGGACGGCTGGGCGTGGCGGCCCAGGAAGTGAGCCAGGCGCTCGCCCGCTCGTTCGGGCTCGCGAAGCCGGACGGCGCGCTGATCAGCACCGTCGAGCCGGGCAGCCCGGCCGCGCAGGCGGGATTGCAGCCCGGCGATGTGGTGCTGGCGGTGAACGGCGCCCCGGTGACGGATTCCGTGGATCTGTTCCGCACGGTCGCGAGAATCCGGCCCGGCCGGCCGGCGGATCTGCTGGTGTCGCGCGCCGGCCGGGCGAGCGATGTGGCGGTGACGGTCGGCGCGCTCGACAGTGTCGGCGGCACCGCGCCGCAGGCCGGCGCGCCGGCGGCCCTCGGCGTGACGGTGCGGCCGCTGACGCTGCCGGAGCAGCGCCGCCTGGGCGTCGATCACGGCCTCGTGATCGAGCAGGTCAGCGGCCGCGCGGCACGCGTGGGACTGAAGGCGGGCGACGTCGTGCTGGCGGTCAACGAAACCCAGGTGACGACGATCGACGCGCTCACGGACAAGATCCGCGACGCGCGCGGCCGGGTCGCGCTGCTGGTTCAGCGCGGCGCGGCGCAGCTGTACTTGCCGCTCGACGCCGGCTGAGACGCGCGGACCGGCGAACGGCGACGCGCATCGCGTTCGGCGCCGGCCCCGGTCAGCTCGTCCGCCCGCTAGCGGGCGTACGCCATCACGTCGCCGTCCACCGCGAGCGCGACCTGCTCCCCGGCGCTCGGGCAGCGGTAGCCCGGCACGCGGGCGCTCACCATCGTGTCCGGCAGATGCGCGAGCTGCAGGCGCACGGCGGCATCCTGCCCGCAGAACGAGGTATCGAGGACGATCGCGTCGTGCCATTGCGCGTGCGCGTCGCGCGGCGCGCGGGCCGGCTGCATGCGGATCTGTTCGGGCCGCAGCATCGCTTCGGCGGGACCGTCGTGCAGCGGCACATGGAGCGGCAGGCGGCCGAGCGCGCAGACGATATGGCCGTGCTGCGCGACGCCGGGCAAGAGGACCGCGTCGCCGACGAACGACGCCAGCTCGCGCGTGACCGGCTGCCGGTACAGGGTTTCGGGGCGCGCGGTCTGCAGCAGTCTGCCCTGCCACAGCACCGCGACTTCGTCGCCGAGCGACAGCGCTTCCGGCTGATCGTGCGTGACGAGCACCGCGGTGGCGTTCGCGGCGGCGAGCGCGTCCACGACGGCCGCGCGCGTTTCCAGGCGCAGCGACGTATCGAGCGACGAAAACGGTTCGTCGAGAATCACGAGCGACGGCGCCGGCGCGAGCGCGCGCGCCAGCGCGATGCGCTGCTGCTGGCCGCCCGACAGCTGCTGCGGCGCGCGCTCCGCGAAGGCGGCCGGCAGGCCCACCATCTCCAGCAGTTCGGCGACCCGGTGATGCGCGCGGCGTTGCGCGTGCGGCAGCCCGAACGCGATGTTGTCGGCCACCGACAGATGCGGGAACAGCGCGCCTTCCTGCGGCACGTAGCCGATCCGCCGCGCCTCGGGCGGCACGTGCAGGTCGGGGCCCGCGACGCAGCGGCCGTCGATGTCGACGGTGCCCTGCTCCGCGCGCTCGAAGCCGCACAGGATGCGCAGCAGGGTGGTCTTGCCGCTGCCGGACGGGCCGAGCAGCGCGAGCAGCGAACCGCGCCGCACGGTCAGGTCGACGTCGCGCAGCACGACGTGGCCGTCGAACGATTTGTGGATGCCGTGGATGCGAAGTTCGCTCATGGGAAGGACCGGAATGAGGGCGTCAGTCGAGGCGCTGTGCTTTCGCGCGCACCGACGAGCGGCCGAGCAGCACGAACAGCAGCCCGGAGCCGGCCAGCGACAGCGCGACGAGCAGCGCCGCGTACGGGGCGGCGGCGGCGAACGCGAGCGTCGAGGTGTCGCTCCAGACCTGGGTCGCGAGCGTGTGGGTGCCGATCGGCGACAGCAGCAGCGTCGCGTTCAGTTCGGTGACGACGGAGATGAACACCATCGTCGCCGCCGCGCCGAGTCCGGGGCCGGCGAGCGGCACCAGCACGCGCCGCGCTGTGTCGGCCCACGACAGGCCGAGCGAGCGCGCGGTTTCCTCGAGGCGCGTCTGCGCCTGGGCGATCGCCGCCCGCACGCTCACCAGCGCGAGCGGCAGGAACAGGATCGCGTACGCGACGATCAGCATCGGCGTGCTCTGATAGAGCGGCTGCAGCAGCCGCACCGTCAGCGACACGATCGCCAGCGCGATCACGAGGCCGGGCATGCCCTGCGCGGTGAACACGACGCGTTCGCAGAGCGTCGCGATCCGGCTCGGGTAGCGCACCAGCAGGAACGCGAGCGGCAGCGCGAGCACGGTGGTGAGCGCGGCGGCCGCGAGGCCGAAGCCGGCGGACGCGACCGTCGCGTCCCACAGCAGCTGCGGCGATACGTCGGCCGGCGTCACGGCGGCGGCGCCTTGCTGGGTGAGCCAGTAGCCGATCATCGCGAGCGGTACGCCGAGCGTCGCGGCGGCCAGCGCGACGAAGCCCGCGACCACGGCCCAGCGCCACGCGCCCAGTTCGTAGCGCATCGCGGCGCGGCGCGTGCCGCGATGCGTGAGGTCGTAGCGCGAGCGGCCGCGCACGCGGAATTCGAGCACGAGACAGACGAGGCACAGCGCGATCAGCAGGCAGCCGAGCAGCGACGCGCCGCCGCCGTCGAATTCGATCCGGTACTCGGCGTAGATCTCGGTCGTGAAGGTGCGAAAGCGCAGCAGCGTGAACGCGCCGAACTCGGACAGCACGCCGAGCGCGACCAGCAGCATCCCGCCCAGCAGCGCCGGGCGCAATTGCGGCAGCACCACGCGCGTGAAGACCCGCAGCGGATTGCAGCCGAGCGTGCGGGCGCTTTCCTCGAGCGCGGGGTCGAGCCCGCGCAGCGCGGCGGCGACGGGCAGGTAGACGAGCGGAAAGTACGACGACGCGAGCACGATCAGCGCCCCGAGAAAATCCTGCAGGTCGAGGCTCAGCGATACCCACGCATAGCTGGTGATGAACGGCGGCACGGCGAGCGGCGCGGCGGCGAGCGCCGCCCAGAGGTGCTTGCCGGGCAGCCGGGTGCGCTCGATGAACCACGCGGCGGCGGTGCCGAGCACCGCGCAGGCCAGCGTGGTGGCGAGCGTGATCAGCAGCGTATTGGCCAGCAGCTCTCCGATGAGCGGCCGGAACAGCAGATCGGATGCATCGGCCGCGCCGAGGCTCGTCGCCCGATACACCGTGAAGGCGATCGGCAGCAGCACGGCGAGCGGCCCGAGCAGGGCTGCCGCGACGAGCCCGCGCGGCGCGCGCCGCCGCGCCTGGGCGGGCGGCGGTGGCGGCGCGGCGGCCGCCGTGTCGGCAGCGGTATCGCTCATGCGAATGGGCTCAAAGCAGCCCGGCCTGACGCAGCAGCTTGCCGGCCTGGCTGTCGTCGCCCAGTTGCTCGAGCGTCAGCGACGGCGGGCTCAACTGATCGAACGGCTTCAGGATCGGATCCGGCGCGACGCCCGCGTGCAGCGGATATTCGAAGCTGATGTGCCCTTTCGCCATCAGGTTCTGCGCGCGCTCGCTCACCAGGTAGGCGAGGAATTTCTGCGCTTCCGCCGTGTGCTTCGACGCCTTCATCACCGCGGCGCCCGAAATGTTGATCAGGCCGCCGATGTCGCCGTTGCCGAAATGGAACAGCGCGCTGCGCGTCGACTTGTCGCCGAGTTCGGCGTGCAGGCGGGCCCAATAATAGTTGTTGATGATGCCGGTCACCACGCCGCCGCGATTGACGGCGGCCGTCACGCCCTCGTCGTCGTCGAAGATCTGCGCGTTGGCCTTCAGGCCCTTCAGCCACTCCAGCGTCGCGGCTTCGCCCTTCAGCGCGAGCATCGCGCTCACGAGCGGCAAGAAATCGGCGTCGCTCGGCGCGATGCCGACCTTGCCTTTCCAGGCCGGTTTCGCGAAATCGAGCAGCGACGCGGGCAGCTGCTGCGGCTGGATCTTGGCGGTGTTGTAGACGATCGCGTTTTCGCGGGCGAGCACGCCGACCCAGTTGCCGTCCGGCGCGCTGAAGCGGGCGGGCACGGTCTGCAGCGTCGCGGCGTCCACCTTCGACAGCAGGCCCTTTTCGTCGAGCAGCACGAGCTCCGGCGAATTCTCGGTGAAGTAGACGTCGGCCGGCGTGCGGTCGCCTTCGGCGACGAGCTGCGCGGCGAGCGCCGGGCCTTCACCCGTGCGCACCTTCACGCTGATCCCGCTTTGCGCTTCGAAATCCTTGACGAGTTGGTTGACCACCTGCTCGTGCTGCGCGCTGTAGAGCGTGAGCGTGGCGGCGTCCGCGAGCGGGGCCGACAGCGCGCCGACGAGCGCGAGCGCGGCGGCGGCGGCGGCGCTCAGGGCGTGGCGGCGCAGGCCGCCGCGGAGGAAAGACGTAGTCATGACGGTGAGCACTTCCTTCGTGATCGAGGTGTATCGGGATGACGGGAACCGGCGTCGCTCAGGCTTCGAACAGCTCGGCGCCGATATACGAACCCGGTTTCGCGCCCGGCGGGCACGCGAAGATCGCGCTGCCGACGTGGGTCGTGAACTGGTTCATGATGTCCATTTTCGCGAGCTTCTGATTGATCGGAATGAAGCCCTTGCGCGGGTCGCGCTGGTGCGCGACGAACATCAGCCCCGCGTCGTACTCGGTCTGTTGGCGCCACGGCGGCCAGCGCTCGATGTAGAAGTTCGTGCTGTCGTTGTACGAGTACGCGCGGCGCAGGATCTGCGCGCCATTGTTGGTTTCGGCCGCGGCGAGGCGCGCGTGCGCGTTGTCCGGAATCACCGAGTTGCCGTCCTTGTCGGCGGCGTCGAGATCGAGCGGGTCGAATTCCTTCTGCTTGCCGAGCGGCGCGCCGCTGTACTTGTGACGGCCGACGACCTGCTCCTGGAAACCCAGTTCCGTGTTGTCCCAATGCTCGAGCGTAATGCGGATCCGGCGCACGACCGTGTAGGTGCCGCCGTTCATCCAGGCCGGGCCTTCGTCGCCCGCCCACACGAACTGCTGCATCGCCACCGGATCGGTTTTCGGCGGATTGTTGGTGCCGTCCTTGAAGCCCATCAGGTTGCGCGGCGTCTCGCCGGGCTTGCCGGAGATGAAGCCGGCCTGGCCCCAGCGCATCCGCGTCGCGTTCGCGCCGAGGCGCGCGAGCTGGCGCACCGCGTGGAATGCCACCTGCGCGTCGTTTGCGCAAGCCTGGACGAACAGGTCGCCGCCGCTCTTCTCAGGCAGCAGCTGGTCGCCGTTGAAGCGCGGCAGATCGACGAGCGCGGCCGGCCGGCGGCTCGCGAGGCCGTAGCGATCCCGGCCTTCCGACGTGAACATGCCCGGGCCGAAGCCGAACGTGATCGTGAGACCGGCGGCGTCGAGACCGAGCGCTTCGCCCGAATCGACGGGCGGCTTGTCGCCGCCCGCTGCGGCGAGCGGTTGCGCGGGCTCGCCGCGGGTCATGCGCGCGGCGGCATCGGTCCAGGTTTTCAGCAGCGCGATCAGGTCGGCGCGCTTGTCGGCCGTCAGGTCGAACGCGGCGAAGTACGCGTTGCGCTGCTGCGGCGTCACGATGCCGCCCTGGTGCGCGCCGTAGAACGGTTCGGGCGCGGCCGGCGCGGCTTCGGCGGGAGCCGGGGCCGCTTGCGCCGCCTGGGCGACGGGTGCCGCGGAGGCCGCGAGGCCCGCCGCGACGGCCGCGCCGCCCGCTTTCAGGAAGCCGCGCCGGGTCGGGCGCGACGGAGGAGTGAGATCGTCAGCCATGGCGGAGCTTACTTCGCGAGCATCAGGGTATTGACGTCGTCTTCCACGTAGTAGAAGCCGTCGCCTTCGGGGTTCATCACGATGCCGAACAGGTCGCCGTTGCCGGGGGGCGATTGCGCCTTGTCCGTATCGATCCAGCGTGCATAGAGCTGTTTGCCCGACACCGGGTCGACTTCCACGACCTGGCCGTTCTGCGCGTTGGTGACGAGCAGGTGGCCGTTCGGCGCGGTGGTCAGCGCGAGCGGACGGCGCAGGAAGCCGTCGGCGGTGATCTGGCGGCCGACGCCCGCGCTCGTGTCGCGCGTGAGCGGATCGTCGATCTCGACGATCCGGTTGCCGATCGCATCCGACACGTACAGCTTCTTCTGGTCGCCGGACAGCGCGAGGCCTGTCGGGCCGACCAGGAACACGCCCTTGTCGGCCTGCGCGCCGAGCCCGCTGGCAACGACCGTTTCCTGCTTGAGGACGGGCGGCTTGCCGTCCGGAATGTCGAGATCGAGGCGCAGCACGGTGGATTGCTTGAACACCGGCGGGTTGCCGTCCGCGCCGCCCACGCCGAAGCCGGCGTTGCTGACGAACAGCGTCGCGCTGCCGCCGCGATCGACCACCGCCATGTTGCCCCACGGATCGTTGATGTTCGGGCTCACGATGGTCGACGCGACCTTGCCCTGGTTGTCGATCACGATCAGGCAGCCGGCGCCTTTCGTGCCCGTCGTGCCGTCGTTGCTCGGCGTGCTGCCGACGATCACCCAGCCCGACTTCAGCATCGTCATCGCGGTCGACAGGCCGATGCCGCCCGGGCAGTCCTTCAGGTCGCGCGGGATCGTCGCGAACACGCTCATCTGCTTGGTGGACGGGCGATAGTCGACGATCGTGCTGCCGGTGCCCTGCAGGTTGGTCGAGTTGTTGAAGTTGTCGACCAGCACGTCGCCCTGTTGAATCGTGCCGGACGACACCGGCGCGACGGCGATCGCGTACGGATTCTGGTCGCCGTTTTCGGGCACCGTGTTCACGAGCGTGGTGTGGCGGTGCAGCGTTTCGAGAAAGCCTTGAGGCTCGGCGTGCGCGGCCACGGCCGCGATCAGCGCGAGCCCGGCCGCGAGTGCGTGCGTCGCGCGGCGGCGCAGCGGCGAGGATGAGAGCGGAACCATCGATGTATCTCCTTGCTGGCGCATCGGCCTGCGGGGCCGGTGTGCGAAAAAATCAGGGCCGCGAAGGCGGCGCGGCATCAGAACGTAATGTTGGTCCGCATGCCGATCACGAACGTGTTGCGCAGCGGCTGCGCCTGATTGTTCGGGTTCTGGCCCGCGCCCGCGTTGAACGTGTATTGCGCATCGGCCTGCAGCTGCCACCACGGATTGACCTGGTACTGGTAGGTCGCTTCGACCGTCGTTTCGCTCGTGCGCACGCCGTACGGGCCGCTCGCCGCGTAATCCTCGTCGAGCGCGGTCGCGTGGCTGCCGATCTTGATGTAGGTGACGGCCAGGCCGACGCTGTCGTTGTCGCGGCCTTCGAACGGCCCTTTCAGCACCAGGCCGGCGTTCGCGGCGAAGCTCACCAGGTTGCGGTCGCCCGGCGCGCCCATCACGCGGGCGAACACGCCGAGGCTCTTCGCGCCGGTCGGATCGGGGCGCCACACCATCTGGTCGGCGACCGCGTAGAGGCTGTAGTCGCCGTGGTGAGACTGCGCGACGCCGGTGGACGCGGAACTCGCGAGCGACAGGCCGCTCGTGTCGATCTGCTGGTCGTTGAAGCGGCCGTTGTGATACCAGAGGCCGATCTTGTAGGTGCCGGGCAGCGCGTTCGACGGGCCGGTATCCATCTGGCCGTCGGCCGGCTGGTTCAGCGCGTACTGCAACTCGCCGATGTACAGCGTGCCGTTGTGCAGGTTGAAGTTCGTGCCGCTGAGGTTGTTCGGATTGTTGCCGAGCGGATCGCCGTCGAACACGCCCGCGAGCGCCGTGACGGTCGGCGTGATCTGGCCGCGCACGCGCACGCCGAGCCCGGACAGCGGATAGGCCGGGCCGCCGCTGGGCATGTCGTAGGAGGGCAGCGCGGGCCAGCCGAACATCGTGTTGACGAAGGTGGCCGCGTACTGGCTGACGATGAATTCCTGGTCCAGGCTCTGCTGGCCGATCTTGACGTCGACGCGCTTGTCGAGGAATGACTGCTGGTACCACATTTCCCACAGCCGGGTCGTATCCTGCGCCTCGATGCCGCTCGCCGTATTGAGCGTGCCGAGGTTGTACTGGCTCAGGTTGCGGCCGTGGATCTGCAGCGCGCTCACGTTGAAGGTGCCGCCCGGCAAGCCGAAGGCCTTCTGCGTATCGATGCCGAGGGTGGCGGTCGTGAGGCCGTCGTAGGTGCCGCCGCGTTTCAGGCCGCCGCGCAGGTTCGCCAGGTATTCGCTGGTTTCGGTCAGGCCGAACGTGATGCCGTACTTGCCGAGCCACGGGCGGATGCCGCCGATGTCGCCCAGCAGATTCTGGCGGGCCCACACGCCGGTCCATTGGGTGGTTTGCTGCGCCCGGATCGCCAGATCGGCTTCGGGCGCTTCGGGCAGCGCGTCGGGCGATGTCTCCGCGCGAGCCGTGAGACTGAGTAAACAAACGCAAGCAAACGCCATCTGACGGACGGCTGTGCGCGGACGTTGACGGACTTTATGTCCGAGTGACGGCGCGAATCTCATTTGAATCCTTTTTCCCTGAATAGCGAAACCGCTATTACTCCACCCACGCGGCAAGACCCCGGCTAATCGCGCAAATCGGCGCGATGCGGGGCGCATCGTATGCAGGCGAAACTGCGAAGTCAATACAAATGAGAATGATTCTCGTATAGATTACTAAACGTAATCCAATGTCTTACGAATCATGGGTTTGAGCGGAAAACGAGAAAGGCAAATGAAATTTTATGAGTAATGATTTCGATGGGATCTTTTTTTGGAGCAATGGAGAAAAAGGACGGGAAATGCCTGAATCGAGGGGCAACGAATAGCGTATGGCGCGTTTAACGGCATTTCCGCATTCGATAATCCAGTTAATCGAAAATCCGAATGAGCGCCGGAGCGGTCAATCGGGAATCGCGGGCGCCGGACCGGCATCCGGGGCGGATGGGTGCGCGCGCACGGCACAGGCCAGCGCGGCCGCGACGAGCAGCAATCCGGCCGATGCGAGCGCCGACAGATGCAGGCCGGCCACTACCCGGGCGGGTTGCGTGCCGCCGGCGAGCACGCCGAACGCCGCGACGCCGATCGCGCCGCCTGCCTGCCGTGCGGTGTTGAGCACGGCGGACGCGGTGCCGGCACGCGCGCGCTCGACCGACGCGAGCACGGTGGTCGTCATCGCGGGTACGGCGAGTCCCATGCCGGCCGGGATCAGCAGGAACGGCGCGAGGAGCGCGGCCGTCGACGTGTCGGCCTGCGTCAAGCGCAGCAGCGCGAAGCCGCACGCGCCCAGCAGCGCGCCGACGATCATCGGCCGGCGCGCGCCGTAGCGGGCCGTTGCCCAGCCGCTGGCGACGTTCGATACGAGGAACCCGCCCGTCAGCGGCAGGAACGCGAGTCCGGCCTGCAGCGGCGTATCGTGCCGCACGCGTTGCAGATAGAGACTCAGCACGAAGATGATCCCGTAATACGACAGATTCATGCAGACGCCGAACAGCACGGCGGCGCTGAACGTGCGCTGCCGAAACAGGCTCGGCGGCACCATCGGCGCGCTGCTCGACCGTTCGACCAGCACGAACGCGAGCGCCGCGGCGAGCGCGATGCCGAGCAGCAGCGGATGCCAGTCGATCACGGCGCCCGTGAAGAGCGTCAGCGCGATCGCCGCCAGGCATTGGCCGGGCAGGTCGAGACCGCGCGCGGGGGCCGGGTTCGCGCGCGGCGCGTCGATCCACAGCCATGCGGCCGCGAGGCCCGCCGCGCAGATCGGCAGATTGACGAGGAAGATGCTGCGCCAGCCGAACGCGCCGATCAGTGCGCCGCCGATCACCGGACCGGCGGCGATCGCGATCGCGCCCGAGGCGGTCCACCAGCCGACCGCGCGTGCCCGCAGGCGCGGATCGTGCGCGCAGGCATGATTGAGCAGCGCGAGCGAATTCGGCAGCATGGCCGCCGCGCCGAGACCTTGCACGGCGCGGGCCGCGATCAGCAGCGCCGGATCGGCCGCGAGGCCGCACGCGAGCGAGGCGAGCGCGAACACCGCGAGTCCGGCGATGAACAGCCGGCGCGCGCCGAAGCGGTCGCCGAGCGCGCCGGCCGACAGCATCAGCCCGGCGAACGCCAGCGTGTAGGCGTCGACGATCCATTGCAGGCGCGCGACGTTTGCGTGCAGATCGGCACCGATCCGCACGAGCGCGACATTGACGATCGTGACGTCGAGCTGCGTGACGACGAACGCGATGCTGACCGTGGTGACGACGCGGGCGACGGACGAGCGGGGCGGGGAACAGGTCGTATCCATGCCGGGCATCGTAGCGCCGTGCGAGGCGGCGATGTTGCAGACAGCCTTGAAACGTCGAATGCAGCTGCCCGTGTGGTGTCAGCAGAGCGCGCCGCCCGCATTCGTAAAAAAGGGCCCCGTGGGGCCCTTGCGGTGCGAGACGCCGGCAAGGGGGCGGCTCAGCGCGCGTCCCTGGCGAACAGCACGCCGATCGCGCCGAGCACGCAGACCGCGCCGACATAGACGGCAGGGGCGAGCGGATTCGATTTCATCATCAGCGACACGACGATCGGCGTGAGGCCGCCGAAGACCGCATACGCGACGTTGTACGAGAACGAGATGCCGGAGAAGCGCACGACGGCGGGAAAGCTCTTCACCATGACGAACGGCACCGCGCCGATCGTGCCGACCATGAAGCCGGTGAGCGCGTACAGCGGCACCAGCTGCGACACGTCGAGCGCGAGCTGCGTGAAGAGCGCGTAGTAGCACGCGGCCAGCACGAGGCCGCCGACGAACAGCACCGGCTTCGCGCCGAACCGCCCGGCCAGCGAACCGGCCGTCACGCAGCCTGCCGTCAGGCACAGCGTGGCCACGCTGTTCGCGAACAGCGCGGTGGCGGGTGTGATGTGGAATTGCTTTTGCAGCAGCGTGGGGGTCATCAGGATCACCACGACGATGGCGGCGGACAGCATCCACGTCAGCAGCATCGACACCAGCACCGCGCGGCCGTGATCGCGCAGGACTGCCTTCAACGGGATTTCGGCGGCCAGCGTTTTGCGCGCCTTCATTTCGGCGAACACGGGCGTTTCGTGCAGCCAGCGGCGCAGATATACCGAGAAGAGGCCGAACACGCCGCCGAGCAGGAACGGGATGCGCCATGCGAACGATGCGACTTCCGCCGGCGCGTAGCGGCTGTTCACGCCCGCCGCGACCAGCGAGCCGAGCAGGATGCCGGCCGTGAGACCCGCGGTGAGCGTGCCGCAGGCATAGCCGACGTGGCGCGCGGGCACGTGTTCGGAGACGAACACCCAGGCGCCCGGCACTTCGCCGCCGACGGCCGCGCCTTGCAGCAGGCGGAACAGCAGCAGCAGGATCGGCGCGAGGATGCCGATGCTGTCGTAGGTCGGCAGCAGCCCCATCAGCAGCGTCGGCACCGACATCATCAGTACGCTCAGCGTGAACATCCGCTTGCGGCCGAACAGGTCGCCGAAGTGGGCCATGATGATGCCGCCGAGCGGGCGGGCGAGATAGCCGGCCGCGAAGATGCCGAAGGTCTGCAACTGGCGCAGCCAGTCGGGAATGTCGTGCGGGAAGAACAGCTGGCCGATGACGGGCGCGAAGAACACGAAGATGATGAAGTCGTAGAACTCCAGCGCGCCGCCCAGCGCCGCGAGGCCCAGGGTCTTGTAGTCGCCGCGCGTGAGCGCGCGCTCTGCGGCGGCGGGCGGGGCGCTGTTCAATTCGGAAGCGTGCATGTCAGGACGATCAGGATTGGAATGTTTTTGGAGTCCGCGCGCGATTGGGCCGGCGGCGGGCATCGTCGTCGGAAAGCCGGTGCTGGGCGCTGGGTAGAGCACGGCACACGCACCGCGGCAGCCGGATAGGGCGGCACGGGGACGAACGTGACACAAGCCGGGCGATTCTACAGGAGGGGCGGGGTGCGCCGGCGGGGGTGTCGAGGGGGGATGGCGTAGGCGGGCGGGTCTGCAAACGTTTTCGTTCGGTTGGGATGACGAAGCATCGGATACTTTCAAGACAGGATTCGTGGTAGCCGGGTCGTCAAAGAAACGAACGCGGGATGAATGTCGTGCTCCGATGCTGTATCTATTAACAATAGAGAATGTGCATCTTTGTTTCCTGGCGTGATGTGCTTTTCGATATCGGATGGCGCTACCTGATTGGTCTGACAGCTTCTCAATCGTCAATTATTGTCAAATAATGTTAAATCACGAAGCGATTCGATGTTTGATGTTTGTAATCTTTTGTTGTTCGATTTTTAAATAAAAAAATGCCTCGGAATATTCCGGCGTTCGGAAACAGGTTGGTCGGAAATCGCGAAACATCGAAGCCCCGCATATGAGGGAAATACCTACTGCTCCGCCGGTTCGGATGCGGTGTGCATGCGGCTGGTCGCGGCGGTCCGGCGACTATCTGCGTGCCGACGCAAGGATGTTGGGGGGAAGCCGGAGCCGTCCGCCTCACGAAAGAGACTGGGAGCGGCGGCGCTGTTTTCTTTGTTCAGATTTAAAGCCCGCCGCGCGGGAAAATATAAGCGTATCGGGGAAACGCGAGGGATCGACAGCCGCGAGTGAATTGGAATTTTGTTAATTAATGATAAAAATTGCCGGAAAGAACAAAGTTTAACAATTGGGCCGAAATATTTTCCGTATCTCGCGGTACAACAGCATCATATTTAGAAAAAAGTCCGCTGCCGAACGGTTCCTTGATGAAATTTGACGGTGAGATTCCGTCGACGCATCAATCGCCGCTGGCATATCGCCATTCATCTGCCGATATCTGGGCGGCCTGGTCCGCTCCGGTGCTGGCGATGCGACGAACCCTGGACTTTCCTGCCTTTTGCTGCACATGCCGATTTGCTCCGGGTGGTCCGGTTTCTTTTGACGCCGGCCCGGACGATGGTTGTTTTGTCTGTCCTGAATGGACGGTCGAGTCAGCGGTACACGAAGCATGCGCGTTTCGTGCGTACCGACAACATGGGGGGCCGGCGATTCCTGGCCAATGGAGACGGGAATCCCGGCAACGAGGCAGTTGGACGAGCACCTTGAGGTATCGAACCTCTACAGGGGTGGGTGATGAACAGAGTCTTTCGGACGATCTGGTGCGAAGCGCTTGGGGCATGGGTTGCCGTATCCGAGGTGACGTCGGCGAAGGGGAAGAAGTCCTCGGGGGGCGTCGCTCGGGCGCGTAACAGGGAGAATGAGCAAGCGCTCGAGGCCGATGACGGCGTCCTGCCTGGTTCGCTCGGCCGGATGGTGCTGCGGATACCTGTGCTGTCGCTGGCGATGTCGATTGCCGGGATCGGCGGGTTGACGGGGGGCGATGCAGCCTGGGCGACCGGGCCGGGCGTCACGGGCGTGTGCCTGTCGACCGTCGGCGGTACGCAAGGCTATATGACGGGGGGCGGGTTGGTCGGCAATGGTGCCTGCTCGACGTTTATCGGGGATCCGCCGATCAACGGGACGCAGGGCAGCACCGATTACGTCCTGATGACCACGGACGGAACCCAGATCGAGGCCAACGGTACCAACGGAACGCTGTATTTTCGGGCGGGCGGGACGACTGGTAATGTCCTCACGATGACGTCCGTCACCGGCGGCGTGTTGCTCACCGGGGTCGCGCCGGGCGCGGTTAGTTCGACGAGCACCCAGGCCATCAACGGGAGCCAGCTTTTCTCGTTGTCGACGTCGGCGTCGACGGGGATCAGTACGGCGCAAAGCGGCGTGACGTCGTTGTCGACAGGGCTGTCCTCGGCGACGAGTTCGATTACGTCGCTGTCCACGTCGACTTCGACGGGGCTTTCGAGTGCGACCAGTTCGATAACTTCTCTTTCGACGTCCACGTCGACCGGGTTGTCGACGGCCACGAGCTCGATTACTTCATTGTCGGCGTCAACCTCGACGGGCTTGAGCACGGCGACGAGTGGAATCACGTCGCTGTCGACCGGGCTGAGCACGACCAATAGCACGGTGACATCGTTGTCGTCGTCTACGTCGACGGGGCTGTCGACGGCGACGAGCTCGACCACGTCGTTGTCCACGTCGACTTCGACGGGACTTTCAAGCGCGAACAGCTCGATTACTTCTTTGTCGACGTCGACCTCGACGGGGTTGAGCACGGCGACAAGCGGGATCACCTCGCTGTCGACGGGGCTGAGCACGACCAATAGCACGGTGACGTCGTTGTCGTCGTCCACCTCGACCGGATTGTCGACGGCGACGAGTTCGATCACGTCGTTGTCCACGTCGACATCGACGGGTCTGAGCACGGCGACGAGCGGAATTACCTCGCTGTCGACGGGGTTGAGCACAACCAACAGTACGGTGACGTCGTTGTCGTCGTCCACGTCGACGGGGTTGTCGACGGCCACGAGCTCGATTACTTCTTTGTCGACGTCGACCTCAACCGGGTTGAGCACGGCGACAAGCGGAATC